>NZ_JBXWRM010000010.1:0-202412 GCF_059612905.1 Ruegeria sp. YKSD163 | reverse complement strand
GAGATGCAGAAACTCGATCAGCAAATCCCGCCGCCGAGGACGATCCCCCAGCAAAGCACGAACATCCGCCAACGCCTCATCACTATAAACACGACCCTTCGGCAATCGACGTCCACGACCACGTCCACTCTTCCATACGCCCGCATCATCCAGCGACATCTGTCAAAACCTCCTGCGGCACACGACATACCACCGCATGCAATATTCTCTATACTCAATTTATTTTCCTGACAGTCAATATGAAATTGGCCCCTTTCTGCATCGGTTCACCCGCTCTGACAGCGCTGTGGCAAGGGTTCGCGCCCAACTCAGAACCGGAACCGTCTGTTTTTCGCACAATTGGTTCTTTTTGGTTTCTTTGCAGGCAACTCAGCAATCCCAACAAGATACAAAGGGGCAAAAATCTTTCCCTTGGGTAAAAAAGATGTTTGAAAAGTGCCAATTTTGATCCATCATCGCCGCACCGCCGCTCAGATCGCAGTTCTGGTCTGAATTGGCCCACAAGACGCTGGCACTGGTCGCCCGATTGGTCCCCTGAAACGCCAGCCACACCCGGTAAAGCAAGGCCGGAGCCAACTGAGAACCAAGAGGGAAAACAAGATGTCACTGGACATAAGCGCAATACATGCAGAACAGGTCACTCTGAATTCACTGGTGCAGAACCTGCTCTATGCCTCGGGCACGGTCGGGGCCATTCTGGTCGTGGTCGGTCTGCTGCTGATCGACGCGGGCACCGCCCGGCGCAAGAACCTGTTCAACTCGACCATTGAGAAGACGCTGGGCTTCTTCCTGGGCTTTGCCACCTATTACGTGATCGGCTTCGGCATCTGGGCGGCGCAGTATTACATCATGGTCGATGCCACCATGACGGATTCGATCAAGGACTGGTGGCTGGGTGGCGGCATGACCAACTCGCTGGCCCATCACGTGGACCCGGCGCTGTTTCCGGGGCTGAACACGTTCCAGATCTTCGTCTTCTTCCTCGCCGTCTTTGCCGGGATCATCAACATCCTGCTGCATTTCTCGGTCTCGGAACGGATGAAGGCCTCGGCCTATTACATCACCTGCGTGGTTGCCGCAGTGGTGTCCTCGGTGCTGAGCTGGGCCACCTGGGGGTCGGTCGGACCGCTGACCAATGCGGGGTTCCACGACTTCTTTGGCGTCGGCTTCGTCTATCTGTTCCCGGCCGGCATGGCGCTGATCTTTACCCCGAAGCTGGGCGCGCGCCCCGGCATGATGGAGCCGCATGCCCGCGTCTCGGCCTATCTGGCGCCCAGCATCGGGCTGTGCGCACCGGGTCTGCTGCTGATCTTTGCCGGCCTGCCGATGGTGATCATGTCCTGCCTGTTCTTCTTTGATCCCGAAGCACTGGCCGTAAGTGTGACCATGGCCGATACCAGCGTCGGTATCGCGCTGAACAACTATGCGCTGGTCTGGGCCGGCGGCGCGGTAACCGGGCTGATCCTGGCCTATCGCTCGGGCAATTATGCCTATACGCTGCTGGGGCCGCTTGCCGGTTACGTGGCGGGTGCATCGGGCTTTGACGTCTACCTGCCCTGGCAGGCCTTCCTGATCGGTCTGGCCGCACCCTTCATCGCCTATGCGGTCTACGAGTTCACGCTCAAGCGCGGCATTGACGAGCACAAGCTGTTCCCGCTGTTCCTGGGCTGCGGCACCTTTGGCATGATCCTGCTGGGCGTGTTCAAGGCGGGTACGCCGCGTGGTGGCTATCTGGGCTTTGAAGAGGGCGCCTATGCCTTCCAGCATGGCCAGATCTCGCTGGGGATGCAGCTGGTGGGGATCGCGGTCTGCATCGGCGCCGGGGTTGTCACCGCGCTGATCCTGTCGGTCATCCTGGACAAGACCGTTGGCCTGCGGGTGGACGAGCATGACCAGATCGACGGGCTGGACAAGAAGATCTGGGATCTGGAACCGGATGTGCATACCCATGCTGACAGCATCCCGCGCGCCTGATCGCTGAGACACCGACAAGGCCCCGGCATGTGCCGGGGCCTTTTGCTTTGCGCCGCCGCGCTTGTGATTGGCCGGGCGAATGCCCTAACATGGGGCAGGCAAAGAGCAGCACGCGCGCCGCAACGAGGGCCATATGAACCAGACACTCAAGGCAGAGATGCCGATCGGCCAATCCATCGGCGAAACCGTCCGCATTGTGGCGGATACGCTGTTCGCGCGCATCAGCTCGGGCGAGTATCCGCCGGATTCGCGCCTGCCAAGCGAACGGGCGCTGGCCGCCGAACTGGGCGTGTCGCGCAATACGGTGCGCGAGGCGCTGGATGTGCTGGAAAACCGCGACATGATCCGCCGCCGCCAGGGCAGCGGCAGTTTCGTGACCTATCAGCTGGACAGCAAGGACACCCCCGCCCCCGGCTCGGTCGGCGAACGCACCAGCCCGCTGGACCATCTGATCGTGCGCTCGATCATCGAGCCCGAGATGATCCGGCTGGCGGTGATGAACATGACACCCAAGGAGCTGGACGAGCTGGCGCAGACGGTGGCCCGGATCGAATCCGTGCGCGCCGATCAGGCCGAATTCACCCGCTGCGAAGAGGATTTCTATCGCCGGATCGCGCGCTCGACCCGCAATCCGCTGCTGGAATCCTGCTATGAGCTGACCATCGAGGTTTGCCGCCAGAGCTTTCGCACCGCTCTGATGCGCAAGCATCTGACCCCGGACCGCATCCAGAATTACCAGACCCGCTTCAACTCGCTGTTCAACGCCATCGCCACCCGCGATGTCGAGGCGGCGGTCGAAATCACCAAGCTGCATCTGGTCGAAGAGCAGAAACTGTTCCTGCACGAGGGCTGAGCGCGCCGCGGGCGCCTTAGGCTCAGGATCCATTCATCCTGAGCCTAGTCCACCAGATCGCGGGTGGTCAGGCCGGTCTGCGCCTCGCCGGTTTCCAGCCTTTGCTGCCACATCTGGCCCGCCGCCTGCATATGGCGGCGCAGCATGTCCTCGTGCTTGTCGAGCCAGGCCGGGATCGAGCCGAATTCGACGATGCGCGCGCGGCCCTCCTGAATGCGGACCACCGGCCAGTCGCCCACCAGCGCGTGGTCGATGCCAAAGATGCTTTCGCCCCACCAGCGCGCCGGACCAAAGGCATGGGTGACGGGGTCCATCTGTTTCATCGTGGCCAGCACCGAGACCGGGTGGACCGAGGCGACCTTTTCGACTGCGGCATGCCAGATATCCAGGATGGCGACATATTCCCAGCTCACCGCGCTCCAGTTGCCGGGATAGCGGGCGTTGTATTCCTTGAAGAAGGTGCTGGGCCGGTTGAAGAAGAACGCCTTGCGCGCCAGTTTCGGGTCGTCGAAATCGGGAAACTGGAACAGCGCGCCTTCCATGAACTCGGTCGAGGTGCGCGCGACCAGACGCTGGTAATTGTCCAGCGTGCAGGACAGGATTTGCCCGGAAAACCCCTTGGCATGGGCATATTCCGTCATCGCATGCACCATTGGCGTGTAACTGGTGCACCAGCACAGCACATCGGGCTGGGCATCCAGCATCGGCTGCACGATGGCGGCGACATCGGTCATCTCGGGGTCATATTGCACCTCTTTCACCACCGGCACGCCTGCGGCCTCGAAGGCGGCGCGATAGGTGGCGATCGAGGGCAGGCCCAGCGCGTCCTTCTGGCTGCACATGGCAACCCGGCGCAGCTGGGGCCGGTTGCGCGCCAGCCAGTCGACCCCGGTCACGTTATAGATCGGGTGCACCTCGGACGGCGCGATCAGATAGCGGGTATCGGGGGACAGGTCGCTGGGCAACAGGGTCGAGGTCAGCACCTTGTTCTCGGTCAGAAAGCCGCGCAGCGGGGTAAAGGTATCGCCCCCCAGCATCATCAGCAATTTCACCTGTTCCGTATGGACAAGGTGCCGCGCGCCCTCCATCGCGCGCTCGGGGTCGTAACCGCAGTCGAAGGGCACGATGCTGACCGGATAGCGGCGCCCGCCGACCAGGATGCCGCCCGCCCGGTTCAGCCAGTCCTCCCATAACCGGCAGCCATGCAGGCCCGGCAGCCCCCAGGAGCTGACCGGCCCGGTCAGGGGCGCCAGAAACCCGATCTTGATCGGCTCGCTCATCCCCACCCGGTCCTGCGGGAAGAGAGACGTGACCGCCATGCGATGTGCGAAACTGGAGGATAGCATACCAATTTCTACCACTCCGCCGCGCAATGTCAAAAGGAGTTCGCCTTTATCAGAGGGGAAATTTTATCCCTGCGGTGAAAAATCGTTGACAGACTGGTCCGTGAAAAGCAACATCTGGTTCAGACCAAAAAGAACCAATTGATCCAACTTATCAGGGAGACCGACATGACCAGCAAACGAGTGGCGATCATCGGCGCGGGACCGTCCGGCCTGGCGCAATTGCGCGCCTTTCAATCCGCCGCCGCCAAGGGCGAGGAGATCCCCGAGATCGTCTGTTTCGAGAAACAGGACAACTGGGGCGGGCTGTGGAATTACACCTGGCGCACCGGGCTGGATGAAAACGGCGAGCCGGTCCATTGCTCGATGTATCGCTACCTGTGGTCGAACGGCCCCAAGGAAGGTCTGGAATTCGCCGACTATTCGTTCGAAGAGCATTTCGGCAAGCAGATCGCCTCCTACCCCCCTCGCGCCGTGCTGTTCGACTATATCGAGGGCCGGGTGCTGAAGGCCAATGTACGCGACTGGATCCGGTTCAACACCGCCGTGCGCTGGATCGACTACAATGACGAGACCGGCCTGTTCAAGGTCACCGTGCATGACCACACCAAGGACCATGTCTATTCCGAGGAATTCGATCATGTGATCTGTGCCTCGGGCCATTTCTCGACCCCGAACGTGCCCCATTACGAGGGATTCGAGACCTTCAACGGCCGGCTGGTGCATGCCCATGACTTCCGCGACGCGCGCGAATTCGCGGGCAAGGACATTCTGGTCGTCGGGTCCTCCTACTCGGCCGAGGATATCGGCTCGCAATGCTGGAAATACGGCGCCAAGTCGATCACCTCATGCTATCGCTCGGCGCCCATGGGCTTCAAATGGCCCGACAACTGGGAAGAAAAGCCCGCGCTGGTCAAGGTCGACAAGAACACCGTGTTCTTCTCGGACGGCACCTCGCGCGAGGTGGACGCGATCATCCTGTGCACCGGCTACAAGCATTTCTTCAACTTCCTGCCCGACGATCTGCGCCTGAAGACCGCCAACCGTCTGGCCACCGCCGATCTCTACAAGGGCGTGGTCTATGTCCATAACCCCAAGATGTTCTATCTGGGCATGCAGGACCAGTGGTTCACCTTCAACATGTTCGATGCCCAGGCCTGGTGGGTGCGCGACGCGATCATGGGCAAGATCGACCTGTCCAATGTCACCAAGGAACAAATGCTGGCAGACGTGACTGAGCGGGAAACCCGCGAAGAGGCCAGCGACGACGTGAAATACGCGATCCGCTATCAGGCCGATTACGTCAAGGAACTGGTGGCCGAAACCGACTATCCCAGCTTTGACATCGACGGCGCTTGCGAGGCCTTCTTCCAATGGAAGAAACACAAGGGCGAAGACATCATGGCCTTCCGCAACAACAGCTATACCTCGGTGATCACCGGCACGCTCGCCCCGGTCCATCACACCCCGTGGAAAGACGCGCTGGACGACAGCATGGAGGCGTATCTGCGCAACTGACATGTTCGGGGCGGGCTCGAAAACCGCCCCGGACATTCCGGCACCTCTGTTTGCCCGCAGAGGTTGCCACACTCGCCCGTTCGGCGCATCCGTACCGGCGACACTCCCGCGGCAGGTTCGATTCTGTTCTCCCCGTCTTGCCGCGGGACCACGCTCAAGGCTTCGGCCCGATCAGTTCAGACCCAGCCGCGCCTTCTTGTCATCGGCCCATTTCATGATGACCATGTCAAAGGTCAGCGCCATCAGCGTCACGCAGATGCCCAGGACAAAGTTCTTGCCCAGATCGGTCCCCGCCAGGGTGCGTTGCAGTTCCTGCCCCAGGTCCTGGGTGCCGATGAAAGCGGCAATGATCACCATGAAGAACGCGAACATGATCGCCTGATTGAACCCCACCGCCATGGTCGGCAGCGCCAGCGGCAGCTGCACATTCCACAGTTTCTGCATCCGGGTGGCGCCCGACATGTCGGCGGCCTCGGTCATCTCGTCGGGCACATTGCGCAGCCCCTCGATCGTGTAGCGCACCAAGGGCACCATCGAGAAGATCAGGATCGACATCACGACCGAGGTCGCGGTGATGCCGAACAGCATGATCGCCGGAATCAGGTAGATGAAGCTGGGAAAGGTCTGCGCCGTATCACAGGCCAGCAGCACCGCATTGGCCGTCTTTTCCTTGCGCGCGGCAACGATGCCGATGGGCACGCCCAACAGCAGCGCGATACTGACGGCCGCCAGCACCGAATAAAGCGTGATCACCGAACGGTCCCACCAGCCGGTCAGCGCGACGAGGCCAAAGAATACCGCCGCCAGCACCGCCTCGCGCCGTCCCGCCACCAGCAATGCGGCCGCCGAGACCAGCAGAACAAAGGCCACCGTCGGAATGCTGAGCATGAAATCACGCAATGGGTTCAGCACCCAGATATTCAGCACATAGCGTATCGAATTGGTGATCGCCTGCACCAGGTCAATGGCCAGAAAACTCTTGATCAGCGTGTCGATCTCCTTGCCCTGCGACCAGGATTGCTTGCGCCCGACCTCGGACAGGATCGGCACAAATTGCGCGATCAGGGTAAAGCCGACAAAGGCGCCGATCGCCATCAGCAGGAACTTGTGCCGGATCCAGAACGGGGTTCCGCGCTCGAAATGTTCGGGCAGCTTGACCACCCAGGCCTTGGACATGCGGTCCAGCGTCACCGCCAGCAGCACGATGGTCACCCCGATCTCGAACGAGCGGCCAATCTTGAAACTGCCCATCATCGCCAGCAGCTTGGCCCCCAGCCCCGGCATGCCGATAAAGGCGGTCAGGACCACCATCGCAAGGCACAGCATGATGACCTGGTTGACGCCCACCAGGATCTCGGTCCGGGCGGCGGGGATATAGACATGGCGCAGCATCTGCCAGCGCGTGCAGCCGCTCATCTTGCCGGCCTCGACCACTTCGGGGCTGACCTTTTGCAGGCCCAGCGTGGTCATCAGGATCATCGGCGGGATCGCATAGACGGTGGTCGCCACCGCCCCCGCCGTTGGCCCCACCTTGAAGAAGATCACCGCCGGCAAGAGGTAGGTGAAGAACGGCAGCGTCTGCAACACCGCCAGCACCGGGCGCAGCACCGCGTCAAAGCTGGGCGATTTCCAGGCCGAGATGCCCAGCACCAACCCGATGGCAAAGGCCAGCGGCGCCGCAACGACCAGCACCGACATGGTCTGCATGGCGATGTCCCATTGCCCGATCATCGCGGTCCAGACAAAGGTGCCCCCCGCCAGCAGCGCCATGCGCCAGCCGCCCAGGTAATAGCCAACCACCGCCGCCATGGCGGCAATCGCGCTCCAGGGGATGGGGCCGATATTGGGCCAGCGCCGCTTGCCGAACAGCAGGTTGGCAGTGGCGTCCAGCACCACCTCGAGCCCGTCGGTCAGCAGACGGGTCAGCGCCAGCAGGCCCAGATCGTCCTTGATGAAGTTGAAAATGGCGTCAAGCCAGGTTGCAAAGGGCGGAATGATCGCTTCAGGCAGACGGTGCAGCCATGCGGGCAACAGCCCGGCATAGTGCAGCAGCGTCATTGCCACCGCCACCCCGATCATGGCCAGACCCAGCGTCTTGCGCGGCAGCGCCGGGGCTGTCCCTGTCGTCTCGGTCGTGGTTGCGCTCATCAGCTTGCCTTCAACAGGATGTCGAGCGCGCCCTGACGGTCGAGCGCACCGATCACCTGCCCCTTGTCGGCAACCGGGATCAGGTCGCGGCTGTCGTTGACCAGCAGGCGCGCCAGCTGCTGCACGGTTGCCCCGGCCTCGACCGGCTGGCCCTCGCCCGCGACCCCCGCGCGCGCCAGAACACCGGCATGCACCACACGGGCCTTGTCGATCTCTTCGGTGAACTTGGCGACATAGTCGGTGGTCGGGTTCATCACGATCTGATCGGGCGTGTCGCATTGTTCGACCGCGCCGTCCTTCATGATGGCGATCCGGTCGGCCAGGCGCAGCGCCTCGTCGAAATCATGGGTAATAAAGACGATGGTCTTGCCCAGCATCGCCTGAAGCCGCAGGAACTCGTCCTGCATCTCGCGCCGGATCAGCGGGTCCAGCGCCGAAAACGGCTCGTCCAGGAACCAGATATCGGGTTCGATCGCCAGGCTGCGGGCAATCCCGACGCGCTGCTGCTGGCCGCCGCTCAGCTCGCGCGGGAAATAATCCTCGCGCCCGGCAAGGCCAACCAGTTCGATCACCTCAAGCGCGCGCTTGCGCCGTGTGTGCCGGTCCTGCCCGCGCATTTCCAGCGGAAAGGCCACATTGTCCAGCACCGTGCGATGCGGCAACAGGCCAAAGGACTGGAACACCATGCCCATCTTGTTGCGGCGCAGCTCGATCAGGTCCTTCTCGCTCAGATCCCCGATGATCTGGCCATCAACCTCGATACTGCCGCCGGTGATTTCGTGCAGGCGCGAGAAACAGCGCACCAGCGTCGACTTGCCCGAGCCCGAAAGGCCCATGATCACCAGCATCTCGCCCCGCGCCACATCCAGCGAGACATCCCGCACCCCAGCGATATAGCCGTCGGCGCGAATATCGTCGAACGACCGGCCCGGTTGCAGCGTCTTCAGGTAACCAACCGGATCCTTGCCGAATATCTTCCACACATTCCTGGCCGAAATGACAGGACTGCCCATGAACCTCACCTTTCAAGAGAAATGGCTTGTCCGACCGCAAGTGCCGGACAAGCGCGATGGTCTGTCGTTCTCAGGTGAACGGCTCAGCCATCCAGCCAGGGGCGCCAGATATCCTCGTTGGCTTCCAGCCAGGCCTCGGCGGCCTCGTCGGGTTCCATCTCGTCGATATCGACCAGCTTGGCCATCTCGGCGATCTGCGGATTGGTGAAGGAGATACGGGTCAGAACCGCGTAGGCATCGGGCCATTTGGCCTCCATCCCCTCCCATGCGGCTTTCTTCAGGTAACCGTTGGCGGGGTTGCCACAGTCATAAAGCGCATCCGGGTTGGGGCCGACCGCAGGGTCCTTGTCGCAGCCATCCACCCATTCGGGGAACTCGACGAACTCGCCGGGCCAGACCGCTTCGGCAAAGTTCGGGGTCCAGTTGAACACCACCACCGGGCGCTTGTCAGCCTCGGCGGCGCCGATCTCGGCCCAGAGTGCTGCGGCGGATCCGGCGTTGATCACCTCGAAGTTCATGCCGAGGGCCTCGACCCGCTCCTTGCCATGCTTGAGCCAGTCGACCGGACCGTCCAGATAGCGGCCCTTGTCGCCGGTCTCGGCGGTGGCGAACACCGCGGCGCAGTCATTCAGCGCCTTCCAGTCAGGCAGACCCGGGCAGGCATCCTTGGTCCACATCGGGTACCACCAATCCTCGCGGGTGACGGCATCATGGTCGCCCACATCGACAATCCCGCCCTTTTCCAGCGCGGCGCGGAACGAGGCACCAAAGGCCCCTTCCCACACTTCCAACTCCAGCGTCACATCGCCCAGGCGCACCGATTCATAGACCGCCTGGCTGTCGGTGGTGACATATTCGACCGAGTTGCCCATCTCTTCGAAGATCTGGCCCACAACGTTCGACATAACGATCTGAGAGGACCAGTTATGGATCGGAATCACGATCGGGTCGCTGCTGTCGGCCATCGCAGCCAGCGGAGAGAGCGCCACAACGCCGGTGGCGAGCGCAGTCGTAATTTTCTTCATTTTCATCATTCTCCCTGTTGGGCCGGTATCATTTGCAACGACTTCTCGAAACAATCGCGCGCTTCCGGGCCTGCCATGAGTGTTCCGAAAACTTTACTTTCTGTCAAATATTTTTCACTGCAGTAGAATGCTACATTTTTTGGGACTGAAGCCGATGCCCGTTTTTTGGGCAGTGAACCGCAGGTTGGGCAGTCTCCAAACGGATCGCGGCGCGATGAAGGCATCGCGCCGCAATGTTCAGCAAGAGCATGAAGATGATCGGCCTTGCCGTTGAAATATAATCATTTATCAAGACACGGATACGAAGGGTTCAAGCCAGACCTGACGCGTTCTTTTCGTGTCCCGACCGGTCAAACCGGTTGCGCGCCCGGCGCGACCGAGGCCGCCAGCAGGTCTCGGGTATAGGCATGCTCGGCCCGCATCGCGCGCAGGGCCTCGACCCCCATCACCTCGACGATCTCGCCATCCTTCATCACCGCCAGCCGGTCACACATGTGACCGATCACCGCCAGATCGTGACTGACCATCAGATAGGTCAGCTTGTGTTCCTCGCGCAGATCGGTGAGCAGATTGAGGATCTCGGCCTGAACCGAGACATCCAGCGCCGAAGTCGGCTCGTCCAAGAGCAGGATCTCGGGCTCGCCCGCCAACGCGCGGGCAATCGCCACCCGCTGCCGCTGACCGCCCGAGAGCTGGTGCGGATAGCGAAAGCGGAACCGCCCGCCCAGCCCGACATCGTCCAGCAGACGCCGCACGCGGGCGTCGATATCGGGGATGCCGTGCAGATGCAGGGTTTCCGACAGGACCTGATCCACCGAATGGCGCGGATGCAGCGAGGCATAGGGGTCCTGAAACACCATCTGCACCTTGCGGAAGAAGGCACGGTCACGCTTGCCGCCCGCCAGTGCCTGACCGTCGATATCGACCCGGCCCGACCAGTCGGGCGCCAGCCCGGTGATCGCCCGCAGGATGGTGGACTTGCCCGAGCCACTTTCCCCCACCAGGCCAAAGCTCTCGCCGCGCGCCACCGAGAAACTGGCGCCGCGCACCGCGTCGACCCGGTCGGGGCCATGGCCGAACCAAACGTTCAGCCCCTCGATCTCGATCATGCTCATGCCCGGCCTCCGACGCTTGGCGCCTCGGACCAGGCGGGATCGCGGCTCAGCACCTCCAGCTTGGCGCGCGGCTGGTCCAATCGCGGTAACGAATTCAGCAGACCCCGCGTATAGGGATGCGTCGCCTGATGCAGCTTGTCGGCGTCGCAAACCTCGACGATGCGGCCCGCATACATGATCAGCACCCGGTCGCAGAATTCGGACACCAGATTGAGGTCGTGACTGATGAAGATCAGCCCCATGCCGCGCTGTTTCACCAGATCGTCCATGATGTTCAGCACCTGCCGCTGCACCGACACGTCCAGCGCCGAGGTCGGTTCGTCCGCGATCAGGATCTGCGGGTTGGGGATCAGCATCATCGCGATCATGATGCGCTGGCCCATGCCGCCCGAAACCTCGTGCGGATAGGCCCGCATCACCCGTTCAGGGTCGCGGATCGACACCGCATCCAGCATCTCCAGCGAGCGTTTGCGCGCCTCGGCCTTGCCCACCTTGTTGTGCAGCAGATAGGCCTCCATGATCTGATCGCCCACGCGCATCACCGGGTTCAGCGAGAACTTGGGGTCCTGCATCACCATCGAGATGCGTTCACCGCGCACCGCGCGCATGTCCTTTTCGCTGAGATCCAGCAGGTTCTGCCCTTCCAGCGCGATCCGGTCGGCCTCGATCATCCCCGGCGGGCGGATCAGGCGCAGGATGGCGCGGCCGGTCATCGACTTGCCCGAGCCGCTTTCGCCCACGATGCCCAGCCGCTCGCGCCCCAGCGAGAAGGATATGCCGCGCACCGCCTCGACCACGCCCTGACGGGTGGGGAACTTGACCCACAGGTTTTCCACGTCCAAGAGGCTCATTGACTGCCCTCCTTGGGGTCGAGCACATCGCGCAACCCATCGCCCAGCAGGTTGAACGCAAGGCTGACGGTAAAGATCGCCAACCCCGGCATGGTGGCCACCCACCAGTGATCGAGGATGAAGCGGCGCCCCTCGGAGATCATCGCGCCCCATTCCGGGCTGGGTGGCTGCGCGCCCAGACCGAGAAAGCCCAGACCAGCGGCGGCAAGGATGATCCCCGCCATGTCCAGCGTCACCCGCACGATCAGCGACGAGATGCAAAGCGGCCAGATATGCTTGGTGATGATCCGCACCGGGCTTGCCCCCTGCAGGCGCACCGCGCTGATATAGTCCGAGGCGCGGATGGTCAGTGTCTCGGCCCGCGCCATGCGCGCATAGGGCGGCCAGGCGGTCAGTGAAATCGCCAGCACCGCGTTTTCGATCCCCGCGCCCAGCGCCGCCACAAAGGCCAGCGCCAGAACCAGCCGGGGAAAGGCCAGAAAGATGTCGGTGACCCGCATCAGGATCACATCGACCCAGCCGCCGACATAGCCCGCCACGGTGCCCACCAACAGCCCCGCCACAGGCGCGATCAAGGCGACCAGCGCCACGATATAAAGGGTGATGCGGCTGCCATAGATCAAGCGGCTCAGGATATCGCGGCCCAGGCTGTCGGTGCCGAACGGGTGGCCGGGGCTGCCCAGCGGCTGCAACCGGTTGCCCAGGTTCTGCACATAGGGATCATGCGGTGCCAGAAAGGGCGCAAACAGCGCCATCAGGACCAGTGCCACCAGAATGCCCAGCCCGAACATCGCCATGGTATTGCCGCGCAGGGTCAGCCAGCCCTTGTAAAGGCTGGCCAGCCGCGCATGACGGCGCGAGGTCGGCTCGTCGGTCAAGAGCCATTGCCGCAAGGTGAGTGTTTCGCTCATTTCGCCCTCGGATCGAAGACCCGGTAGAGCAGGTCGGAAAAGAGATTGAGACAGATGAAGATCAGCCCCACCACGACGGTTCCGCCCAGAACGGCGTTCATGTCGGCGCTGAGGAGCGCGGTGGTGATATAGCTGCCGATCCCGGGCCAGCTGAAGATGATCTCGGTCAGCACCGACCCTTCGAGCAGGTTGGCATAGCTCAGCGCGATCACCGTGATCAACTGCACGCGGATGTTGCGAAAGGCATGACCCCAGATCACCTGCCGCTCGGACATGCCCTTGACGCGGGCGGTGGTGATGTATTCCGCCGACAACTGCTCCAGCATGAAGGATCGCGTCATGCGGCTGATATAGGCCAGCGAGTAATAGCCCAGCAGGGTCGCAGGCAGGATGATATGGGAAAAGGCGTTGCGGAACACGCCCCAGTCGCCGGCGATGGCACTGTCGATCAGGATCATGCCGGTACGCGAGGGCACGATGTCCTGGTAAAAGATATCGAGCCGCCCCGGCCCGCCGACCCAGCCCAGCACGCCGTAAAACACCAGCAGACCCATCAGGCCCAGCCAGAAGATCGGCATCGAATAGCCCACCAGCGCGACAACGCGGGCGATCTGGTCGATCCAGCTGCCCCGGCGCACGGCAGCGATGACGCCCAGCGGCACGCCCAGCAACACGCCGATCAGCGTGCCCAGCGTGGCCAGTTCCAGCGTGGCGGGAAAGACGCGGGCGATATCCTCGGAGACCGGGCGCGCGTTCAGCAACGACATGCCGAAGTCGCCATGCAGCACGTCCCAGAGGTAATAGAGAAACTGCACCAATAGCGGTTTGTCGAGGCCAAGCTGCTCGTAGACCGCGTCATAGGTGGATTGGCTGGCCCGTTCGCCCACGATCGCCAGCACCGGGTCGATCGGCATGACCCGACCGATAACGAAGGTGACAAAGAGTAGCCCCAGCATGGTGATCGAGACCGACCCCAATGCCACCAGGACCCCCTTCAACCAAGGGGCGAGAGACGCGCGAACGCGCCTCTCGCGAGTGTTTTCCGTCAGCGCCATTTACTTGGTGACTTGCCAGTAGGACGCCGAGGTGATGGCCTGCCCGGTCGAGAAGTTCATCACGTTGTCGCGCTGCGCCGATTGCTCGATCTGCTGGAACATGACGACAAAGGGCGAGGTTTCGCGGAACTCGGCCTGGATCTCGTCATACATCTTGGCGCGGATGTCGCGATCGTTCTCGATCACCGCTGCGGCGGTCTTTTCGGTCAGCCCGCCGGTGTCCCAGCTGTTGCGCCATGCCAAGAGGCCGGTAGCCTGGGCCGCGTCGGAATTGTCCGGGTTATAGGCGAAGGTGCCTGCATTGGTGTGCGGATCGGGATAATCCGGTCCCCAGGCGCCCAGATAGACGTCCAGTTCCCGCGCGCGGTAGCGTCCAAGGATCTGCTTGGCCGTACCGATGGTGATGTTCATCTTGATCCCCACCTGCCCCAGCGAGTTCTGCAGCGACTGGGCGATCTCAATGCGTTCCTGCGCCTCGCGCACGCCGACCTCGATCTCCATACCTTCGGGGATACCCGCCTCGGCCAAGAGCGCCTTGGCCTTTTCCACGTCATAGGTGAACGGCGCGGCATCCGAGGCACCCAGATAGGTCTGCGGCAGGAAGTTCTGGTGGATCGTGTACTGACCGCTGAGGAAGCTGTTCTTCATCCCTTCGTAGTCGATCAGGTACTTGAAGGCCTGGCGCACCTGCGGTTTGGACAATTCGGGGTGTTTCTGGCTGAGCGAGACATACATCAGCCGCCCCTTCAGCTCTTCTTCGACCTTGACGCCGTCGGCATCGCGAACGCCCGCGATATCCTCGGGGTTGAGGTTGCGGGCGATGTCGATATCGCCACGCTCCAGCAGCAGACGCTGGCTGGCGCTTTCCTGCACGTGGCGCACGATCACGCGCTCCATTGCCGGGGCACCGCGGTAATAATCGGGGTTCGACTGGATGGTCACGCTTTCATTCGGCTTCCAGCTGACCAGCTTGTAGGCGCCCGACCCGGCGGTGTTGGTCTTGAGCCAGGTATTGCCCATGTCGCCATCCTGCTCGTTCGCCATGACGACTTCCTTGTCGACAATGCCGCCGATGGTCGCTGTCAGACAGTTGAGCACGAACGAGGTCGCATAGGGCTTGTCGGTGGTGATGGTGACCGTGTTGCCCTCGGCCTTGATGGTCTCGGCCACGTTTTCGGCGGTAAAGCCGAACTGGGTCAGGATGAATGCGGGCGTCTTGTTCAGGATCACCGCCCGTTGCAACGAAAACTCCACATCCTCGGCGCGCACCGGGTTGCCGGAATGGAACTTCAGTCCCTCGCGGATGGTAAAGGTGATCGAGCGCTTGTCCTCGCTCACCGTCCAGCTTTCGGCGATCTCGGGCTGATAACCCGCCTTCAGGTTCATCGGATCGAAATTGACCAGTTTCATATAGACATTGCGGCTGACATCCGAGCCCGCGAATTCAAAGCTCTCGGCCGGATCCAGCGTGGTGATATCGTCGATCCGGTTCGCAATCACCAGCATATTGGGCGGCGTCTCGGCCTGTGCCATCGGCACCGGAGCGGTCATCACGACGGCCGCGCCCAGCACGGCGGTCGATAGAAGTCGGTTCAAAGCATTCATTTTGTCTTTTCCTCTCCTGTTGTCTTGGTCTTGGTCAATTCTTGCCGCGGTCATGCGCCCCAGGTGCGTTCCAGCACGCGCAGCCAGTTGTCACGGCAGAGCTTGTCGATCAGCGCCGCGCCATAGCCATGGTCGGCCATGGCCTGACGTAGAACCGGCAGGTCGGCCGCCGTGGTCAGCGCCTCGGGCACGATGGCACCGTCGTAATCCGAGCCGAGGCCCACCCGGTCCTCGCCCAGGATACCCATCATGTGATCGAGATGGCGCAACATGGTCTCGATCGGTACATCGCTCAGCTTGCGCCCGTCTTCGCGCAGAAAGGCCACTGCGAAATTCAGTCCCACCATCCCGTCGCTTTCGGCAATCGCGCGCAGCTGATCATCTGTCAGGTTGCGCGAGATAGGACAGAGCGCATGGGCATTGGAATGGGTCGCCACCAGCGGTTTGTCCGAATGGCGTGCAACATCCCAGAACCCTGCCGCATTCATGTGCGACAGGTCGATCAGGATACCCAGTTGATTGCATCGCCGCACCAGCCGGATGCCGTGATCGGTCAGTCCCGGCCCGATATCCGGCCCCGAGGGGAAGCGGAACGGCACGCCATGGCCAAAGATCGTGTTGCGGCTCCAGACCGGCCCCAGCGAGCGCAGCCCGGCCGCGTGCAGCACGTCCAGCATATGCAGATCGGGGTCGATCCCCTCGGCCCCTTCGATGTGAAAGATGGCTGCGATCCGGCCCGCCGCCAGCGCCGCGCGCATCTCGGCCACGTTGCGGCAGACGCTCAAGGCGCCCTGACGCTCCAGCTCGAACAGAATCGCGGCCTGGCTCAGCACCACCGGCAGCGCGTCCTCCCAGTCGATCGGTTCGGGCAGAGGCAGGTCATAGCTGGCATTGGTCATCTCGGCATCGCGGGCTTCGCGATCCATCGGCGAAGGCACGTAGACGGCAAAGAAACCGCCACCAAAGCCGCCCGCCTGCGCCTTGGGCAGGTCAATTGCGCCGTCGCGCCCGGTCAGGAAGGTGCCCGCCTGCGCCACCCCGCCCGCGCGATACAGCTTGAGCAGGACATCGTTATGCCCGTCGATGATCGCCGGATGCGTTGCCGGCATGGTGAGCCTCCCCCGTTGGCGGTTGACCAGATGATAGGAGAAGAAATTTGCATGGCAGAGTAAAAAATGTATGAGCTAACCTCATAGAGCTAGTCTAAATATGAGACCGCCCCATGGCCAAGCCCAAGACATGGCATTCGCTACCCGAGTACTTCGCCCTGCGCGCGCTGATGCAGACCGGCACCACCACCGGGGCCGCGCATCAGCTGGGCCTGTCGCAATCGGCAGTCAGCCGCTCGGTCGCCAGCCTTGAAAACAGGCTTGGCACGCCGCTGTTCGAACGCGAGGCGGGCCGGCTGCGTCCGACACAAGACGCGGTGCGGCTGAACCTGCGCCTTGACCCACTGTTCGAAGCCCTCGATCGGATCGACGGGCAAACCGAACCGGTGCGCGAAACCCTGCGCCTGATCGCCCCGCCCTCTTATGCGCACCGGTTCCTTGTGGCGCAGATCAGCAGCTTTCTTGAAATGAACCCCGCGTTTTTTGTCAGTTTCGAGGTCAATACCTCGGACGAGGTGACACGCGGCATTCTGGACGACCGCTTTGACCTGGGCATCAGCGGGGTCGAGCAAAGCCGCGCAGGGGTCAAGACCATGCCCTATCGGGTGTCGGGCGCGGTCTGTGCCATGCCAACGGATCACCCGCTGGCAACGCGTGATCGGGTCGGGCCGGCCGATCTGCACGGGCAGAACATGATCGCTCTGACCCGCCGCCATGTACGGCGCGGGCAACTGGAACGGCTGCTGCATCAGGCCCGCGCCACGCCGCGCATCGTGGCCGAGGTGTCGACCTCTTTCGCCGCCGCCGACCTGGCAAGGGAGGGTTTGGGGCTGACCGTGATCAACCCCTTTCCGATCTACCATTACCGCGCCGGAGATTTGGCCTTTGTGCCATTTGCCTCGGAGCTGGAGTATCGTAGCTATTTCCTTGTGTCCGAGACCCGGCCGATGACAAGGCCCGCCCGCGCCTTCATGCGGCATCTGCGGCTCAACACACCGCCCGACCCGTTCTCGCGCAAGGCCTGAGCCAGTCCCGGTTCAGTCGTCGGCCCGCACTGTCTGGCGCTGCTGGCCCAGCCCGTCGATACCGAGTTCCATTACATCGCCCGGCTTGAGGTAAACCGGCGCAGGTTTCATCCCCATACCGACACCGGGCGGCGTGCCGGTCGAGATCACGTCGCCCGGATGCAGAGTGAACAGCTGGCTCAGATGCGCGATGATCTGCGCCACGCCAAAGATCATGGTGCCGGTGGTGCCGGTCTGCATCCGCTTGCCGTTCACCTCCAGCGAGAGGCCCAGCGCCTGCGGGTCCGGCACCTCGTCCCGGGTCACCAGCCAGGGGCCGGTGGGGCCGAAGGTGTCGCAGGACTTGCCCTTGGTCCATTGCCCGCTGAGCGCGGTCTGGAACTGCCGCTCGCTGACATCGTTGACGATGCAATAGCCCGCCACATGATCCAGCGCCTCGGCCTCGGTGACATATTTCGCGGTCTTGCCGATCACCACACCCAGCTCGACCTCCCAGTCGGTGCTGGTCGAGCCGCGCGGGATCACCACATCGTCATTCGGGCCGACAATGGCGGAATTGGCCTTGAGGAACAGGATTGGATGGGCCGGGATATCGGCACCGATCTCGGCCGCGTGATCGTGGTAATTGAGGCCGATGCAGAGGAACTTGCCAATGCCACCGACACAGGAGCCCAGCCGGGTGGTGCCGGATACGAGCGGCAGCGAGGCCGGATCAAGCGCCCGCAGCCGGTCAAGCGCGGCATCGCCCAGCACGTCGCCGGTGATATCGTCGACATGATCCGACAGGTCGCGAATGTTGCCCTTGGCATCCAGAAGTCCGGGCTTCTCGGCCCCCGGTGCCCCATGGCGCAGCAGTTTCATGAACTCTCTCCCGATCTTGTGTCACCCGACGCGCGGGCCTGGCGGAACAAAAGTCTGATTTCAGACTTTTGCCAAGACTTTTACTTAAAAGTCTTGGCCGCCCGGGTCCGATAGTGGCGCATTTCGCGGCCGGGTGGGAAGAGCGGGGGCCTTGAGCCGAACGTCACGACGACCGAAGGCGAAGGACCGCATCGACGGCGGTTGCGGACCGGGTTCCGACGATGACCGGGTTGCTCTCGATCTCGTCAAGCGTGTCACGCAAGTCCCAGGCCATACGCGACAGGGCGGCGGCGGCCTCGCCAAGCGCGGTGACCGCCAGAGCCGGCTGTCCCCGGTACCCCGACAAAGGCCTTGCGGCGCGCAGACCGGCAATGGCGGTCACGGCCTCATCGGGCGTGAACGGCGCCATAAGCAGAATGTCCTCTCCGAGGAGATCCACGAACAGACCGCCCGGTGCGATCCGCATGGCCGGGCCGAAATCGGGATCGTTGACCGCCCCCAGCGACCACTCCATGCCGGGGTCGACCATCCGCGCCACCAGCACCGGCCCGTCGAACCGCTCCGCCAGATCCTCATAAGCGGCGGCGACCGCGTCGGGCGTTGCCAGCCCTGTCTGCACCCCAGCCAGATCGGACTTGTGTGACAGGCCCCTTTGGGTGGTTTTCAGAACGACGCTGCCACCGATCCGCTGGGCGGCCTGCAACGCCTCATCCCGAGACGCGGCCAGCACATGCGGCGGGCAAGCGATGCCATAATCGGCGAACAGCGCGTATCCCTCGGCCTCGCCGATCCAGTCGCGACCGGCAAGCCTGGCGCGCCATGCCGCCGCACGCGGGTGCGGCATGGCGGGCGGACGAAACCGCGCGACAGGGCCATGATCGTGCAACGCGCGCACCGCCGCCATCGCGTTCTGCATCCCGCTGAGCAGGGGAATACCCAGATCGGCGAAATGCGCGGCGATGGCGCGGTCGTCGCTGCCCGAGAAGTTCGAGACGGCAGCAAGCGGCTTATCGGTCTGCCGGTAGGCATCGGCAAGCGCCCGACCGTGCATTTCGTGCAGGTAGTAATTGCCGCGCCAGTTGAGCACGTAAAGCCCGGTGCCAACGCCGGGATCGGCCATCATGGCGGCAACGGACCGGGTATAGGTCTCTTGCGCGCCCTGCCCCGTCCCCCACGCATCCAGTGGATTGTCGGCGGCAATCCCCGGCTCCAGCACCGACTGAATGCGGGCTCGGGTCTGGGGGGCAAGCGAGGCGTATGACAGGCCATGATCCTCAGCCAAGTCCGCCATCAGTTCGCGCTCGCCGCCGGAATCGTGGATCGAGGCAATACCCGGAGCACTGGCCCGCCTGCCTTGCGCAAACAGCGCCAGCATCGCCGCCATCTCGTCGACCGTTTCCGCCATATGCCCGCCCAGCCGCCGCACCAGCGCGCGGAACAGGGCATCGTCGCCCACCAGCGCGCCCGTATGCGAGATCGCCATGCGCGCACTCAGGGCCGAGCGCCCAACCTTGAGGATCACCACCGCAATGTCGCGGGCGGCCGCCTCCTCCATCGCGGCGACAAACCCCTCCGGGTCGCGCACGGTTTCGAGGAACAGGCCGACCACGCGGGTTTCCGGCTGGTCGACCATCCAGCGCAGGTAGTCCGCGGCTGTGGTCACCGTCTCGGAGCCGGTGCTGACCGCCTGCGAAAACCGCAGCCGCCGGTCGTTGTTCATCAACGCCCCCAGGATCGAGCCCGATTGCGCAATCAACCCGATACCGCCTGGTTTCAGGTCCAGCGGCACCGGAAAGGGCGTTACCCGCAGACCATGGGTCAGGTTGTGAAACCCCATGCTGTTGGGTCCGCAGAGCGCGGCGCCAGCCGCACGGACCCGGTCGCCGATGCGGCGGCGCATCTCTGGATCGGGACATTCCGAAAACAGGGTCAACGCCCGCGTGCCCGTGGCCAGAGCGGCGTCAACAGCGGCCTCTACCCGTTCGGTTGCCAGCGACAGGACCACATGTTCTGGCACTTCCGGGAGATCGGCCAGCGCGGCGGCGATCCGCCCGCCCGACTGTGCCGCAAGCCGAGGATTGACCCGCAGGATGGGGCCGGAGAACCCACCGCCGCTCAGCATCCGATCCAACGCATGGCCATAGGAATCGGGCCTGTCGGACACCCCGACAAGGGCGATGCTTAGCGGCGCCAGCAGCGCATCCATGGCCGATCTCGGTACTGTCTGGTCCTGCACTGGAGTGCCTCATCGAAGTCTCACAAGGCAGTTTGGGCGCAATGGGCCGGCAGGTGAAATTCCGAATTGGAAACGAGCGATTTACCCGGCTTATACCGTATCCCTGACCGGCAATACCGCCCGTGCCGCCATCTCGTCGCGGATCAGCTGGATAAAGGCCTTGGCGGGTACCGAAAGCTCTGCCCCCGCCTTGACAATCAGGGCGGTGTCATAGGTGATCTCGGGCACAAAAGGCCGCCAGCAAACGCCATCTTGCAAGTGCAGACAGCCGTTCAGCGCATCGACAATCGCGACCCCGGCGCCCTCGGCCACCATCCGGCGGACCACCGCAAAGAAGAACCCATGCACAGGCGCGGCTATCTCGAAACCGGCCTCGGCACAGACCGCGCGCAACTGCCGGTCGACCTGGTTGCTGTCCTGAATGCCGATCAGACGCTGATCCACCAGGTCGCCGGGAGTGATACAGTCCTTGGCCGCCAGCGACGAACCTGCAGGAAAGATACAGACGCAGGGCAGGGAAAACGGCTCCACCTCCAGCGACGGCGCGGCAACCGGCGCCTCGACCAGGCCTATGTCACACTGTCCGTTGCTGACCAGATACGCGATCTGGGTTGAACTGCGCACCCGCAGGTCGATCTCGACCTTTGGGTTTTCGGCGGTGTAGCGGGCCACCAGCTGCGGCAAGAGGCCAAAGGCCGAGGCGCCCAGCGCCCCGATCCGCAACAGCCCCGCCCCACCCTGCCTGATCAGGCGCGCCCGGTTGGCAAACTGCTCGACCGCAAGGATCGACAGTTCCGCATCCATATGCAGCAGATAGGCCTCGGGGCGCGGTGCGAAATGGCCCTTGGATCGGTGAAACAGCGGAAAGCCCAGCATATCCTCGAGCCGCGAGAGCGCGATGCTGATGGCGGGCTGGGTCAGGTGAAGCCGGTCGGCGGCTTTGGAGACGGACCCTTCTTCCATGACGGCATGGAAAACCTCGAGGTGGCGCAGCTTCAGATGCATGGCGCAACTATAAGAAGTCGGCGATTTGAGGCCAAACAAATTATCATTTATTAAACGGAAGGCGAAGCCTACCCGCCTGCCCCGCAGTCCTGAAGGATCATGTCGGCACCCTTTTCGCCCACCATGATCGCCGGGGCGTTGGTATTGCCCGAGGTCAGTGTGGGAAAGATCGAGGCATCGACCACCCGCAACCCGCCGATGCCATGCACCCGCAGGCGCGCATCCACCACATCCCGCGCCGCGTCCGGCCCCATCCGGCAGGTGCTGACCGGGTGGAACACGGTTCCGGCCCGCTGCCGGATGTCGGCGATCAGTTCCTCATCGGAACAAATGTCCGTACCGGGCAGCATCTCGGCCTCGATCAGCCGGGCAAGCGCCGGGGCCTCGGCCAGCCGCCGCAACAGCCGCGTACCTTCGAGCATCTCCTGCATGTCGTTGTCGGTGGAGAGGTAATTGGGGTGGATCGCCGGTGGCTCTTTCGGGTCCGAGGAGCGGATCTCCAGATGCCCCCGGCTGGTGGGCCGGGTCGGCTGGGCGCTGAGCAGGAAGCCGGGGAACGGATCGGGGTTCATCAGCGGCCGCTTGCCCGGCGGCGCCTTGGTATAGCTGACCGGGGAGAAGAACAGCTGCATGTTCGGACGATCCAGGCCGGGGCGCGAGCGCACGAACCCGCCCGCCTGGTTGACGCCCAGCGACAGCGGCCCGCGCCGGGTCAGCACATAGCGCAGCCCGTGCCACAGCTTGCCATACCAAGGGTGCAGCTGGGTGTTCAGCGTCGGCACGCGCGAGCGGTAGAGATGGTCGATACAGAGATGATCCTGCAAGTTCCGCCCCACCCCGTCCAGCGCATGCACGACCTCTATGCCCGTGCCCCGCAACAGGTGGGCGGGGCCGATGCCGGAGAGTTGCAGCAATTGCGGCGAGTTGATCGCGCCGCCCGACAGGATCACTTCGCGCCGGGCCCGCGCGGTCTTTACCTGCCCGTTCCGGCGATAGGATACACCCACCGCCTGCCTGCCCTCGAACAGCACCCGTTCGGCCATCGCCCCCGTCTCGACACGCAGGTTCGCGCGTCGCAAAACGGGGCGCAGATAGGCCCGCGCCGCCGACATCCGCATGCCCCCCTTGGCGGTATTCTGATAGGTGCCCACCCCCTCTTGCGTGGCCCCGTTGAAATCGCGGTTGTGCGGAAATTGAAGCTCTCCGCCCGCCGCGATGAAATCCCGGCAGAGCGGGTGCAGGTCGCGATCCATGGTCGCCACATGCAGCGGGCCATTGTCGCCGCGAAAGGCGTCGCCACCCCGGTCGTTGGTCTCGGACCGCCGGAAATAGGGCAGCACATCCGCCCAGCCCCAACCCGGATTGCCCATCGCCTGCCACTCGTCGAAATCCTGCGCCTGTCCCCGGACATAGACCATCGCGTTGATCGAGCTTGACCCGCCCAGCACCTTGCCGCGCGGCCAATAGCTAACCCGCCCGTTCAGCGCTGCATCGGGTTCGGTATGGTACATCCAGTTGACGCTGGGCCGGTAAAAGGTCTTGCCATAGCCGATCGGCATCCAGATCCAGAAATTCAGATCGCTGCCCCCCGCCTCCAGCATCAACACCGTGTGCCGGCCGTTCTCGCTCAGCCGGTTGGCCAGCACGCAGCCGGCCGATCCCGCCCCCACGATGATGAAGTCATATTCGCTCATGGCGGGCACCGCCCCCTTTTGCCGAGCATCTAGGTCGCAGGTGCCGCGCTGATGACAAAAAGTTTGCGCAAGTGGTCATGTATCTCCCATTGACCGGTCCAGCCCTGCGGAAGCACCAGAAGGTCGCCCGGCCCGATGTCACGGCTGCCACTGCCATCGGCATTTGTCACGGTCGCCCGTCCGGACAGGATATGACAATATTCGCCGCCCCCGGTGCGGTCTGCGGTAAAGCGGCCCGGCGTACACTCCCAGACCCCGATCATGGTGCCGCCATCGGCCGAGGTCCACAACACGGTCGAGGCCTCGGTCTGACCAGCGGTCAGGCTGGTGGGCTTGTCGGCAAAGGCGCCCAGCGGCACCGAGGCAAGGTCAGCGAATGTTTGCAGGTCGATCATGGCAGCTCTTTCGATCAGGGGGGAAATGCCCGAAACCGGGCATCAGTCGCTTGGTTTCGTTGATTTCTTCTGTTGTCCAAACACCTGCGCCAGCACCATCATCCCCGTCGTCACCAGGATCATGATGGTCGAGATCGAGGCAATGGTCGGGTCGATCTGGTCGCGCAACGCGTTGAACATGTTGCGCGTCAGGGTCGGGTTGTCGCCGCCCGAGACGAACATTGCCACCACCACCTCGTCGAACGAGGTCAGAAACGACAACAGCGCACTGGTCACAACGGCAAAGCGGATCTGCGGCAAGGTCACGGTCAGAAACGCCTTCCAGCGTGGCGCGCCCAGGCTGCGGGCGGCCTCCTCCTGGCTCATGTCGAAGCTTTTCAGCGCCGAACCGGTGACGATCACCACCAGCGGCAGCGCCAGCACCGTATGCGCCAGCACCAGCCCGGTGATCGTGTAAAGGATCTGAAGCTGCACATAGGCATAGAAGGCCCCGATCGCGACCAGCACCACCGGCACCATCATTGGCGTGATCATCAGCACGAAAGCCGCGCGCACAAAGCGGATTTTAGAGCAATGCAGCCCATAAGCCGCCAGCACGCCAATCGGTGTCGCCACCAGCATCGTCAGGAACGCCGCCTTGAACGAGGTCCGCGTTGCCAGCATCCATTCGGGCGAGCCGAAGTAATGGTCATACCAGCGCGTTGACCAGGTTTCGGGTGGAAACTCCAGATACTGGCTGTCGGAGAATGACATCGGCACCACGATCAACGTGGGCGTCACCAGCAGGATCATGGTGATCACCGCGATCACATAAAGCCACAGGCGCTGGCCATGGGTGATCTGGGTCTCGGTGGCGGGGCTTCGGAACCAGCGCAGCATCAGTGCCCTCCCCCGGTCATCTTCTCAAGGTTCAGGAAACGCGAGGCGATCCACAGGATCACCATGGTCGAGACCAGCAGCACCACGCCCAGCGCGCTGGCCGCCCCCCAGTTCACGAAGAGCTCGATGTTGGACACGATCTTCATCGACACCATGATCACCTTGCCGCCGCCCAGCACCGCCGGGGTGACAAAGAAGCCAAGGCAGAGGATGAACACCATCAAAGACCCGGCAAACAGCCCCGGCAGGGTCAGCGGAAAGAACACCGTCCAGAACGCCCGGCGCGGGCTGGCGCCCAGGTTCGAGGCCGCCTTCATCAGGTCGCGGTCAATCGCTTTCATCGCGCCATAGACCGGCAGGATCAGAAACGGCAGCATGATATGCACCATGCCGATCAGCGTGCCGGTCATGTTGTGCACGATCTTGATCGGCTCGTCCCACAACCCCAGAGAGATCGCCCATTCATTCACCAGTCCGCGCTTCTGCAGCAGCACCAGCCAGGCATAGGTGCGCACCAGAAGCGAGGTCCAAAACGGCAGCAGCACCGTGATCAGGCACAGGTTGGCAATCCGGTTGGGCAGGCCGGCAATGAAATAGGCCAGCGGATAACCGATCAGGATACACAGGCCGGTGGTCAGGAAACTGACCTCGAACGTGGTCTGAAAGATGCGGGCATAAGATTTCCGCTTCAGCATCCGCTCGTAGTTTTCCAGCGAGAACGTGCCATCCGCCCCGATGAACGAGACATAGAACAGCCAACCGACCGGGATCACCAGAATGACAAGGATCAGCAGGATCGCGGGCGAGCCGAGGCCAAAGAGCTTCATCCGCTCCAGCCACTCGTCGCGCCTCAGCCCTGCCTCGTTGGTGCGTACTGCCTCCATCCTAGGCCTCGCTTCCGTCGATCAGCAGGGTATCCTCGGGCGCCAGGCACAGGGTCAGCCCCTCGCCCACGGCAGGCAGGGCGGTGACATTGGCGCCCCGCATGGCGCCGCGCAGCACGATCTGCGCCCCATTGGCCAGCGCCGCATGCAGCAGGAAACTGTCGCCCTGATAGACCACCTCGGTCGCGGTGGCGGCAAAGTTGTTGACCCCCTCGCGCGGTCCCTCGCGCGACAGCACCACCCGTTCGGGGCGGATCATCAACAACAGGCTGGCCGTCTCGGGCGGCGGATTGTCATGCAAGAGCGGCTTGCCGTCGAACAACACGGTATCGCCCTTGCGCGACACCGGCAAAAAGGTGGATTCCCCGATGAAATCGGCCACGAAGCGATTGGCAGGACGCTCGTACAGATCTCGCGGGGTGGCCAGCTGCATGATGCGGCCATGGTTCACCACCGCGATCCGGTCTGACATGGTCAGCGCCTCGCGCTGGTCGTGGGTGACATAGACCGTGGTCATGCCCAGCTTTTCATGCAGGTGCCGCAGCTCGATCTGCATCTGGTCGCGCAGCTTCTTGTCGAGCGCAGACAGCGGCTCGTCCATCAACAGGATGCGCGGCTCGAACACGATGGCGCGGGCGACGGCCACGCGCTGGCGCTGGCCGCCCGACAGCTGGTCGATGCGCCGCTCGCCAAACCCTCCCAGTTGCACGGTTTCCAGCGCCGCCTCGACCCGCTGGGCGATCTCAGCCTTGGGCACCTTGCGCAGCTTCAGCGGATAGCCCACGTTGCCGGCGACCGTCATATGCGGGAAAAGGGCATAGCTCTGAAACGTCATGCCCACATCGCGCAGATGCGGCGGCGTGCGGATCACCTCGCGGTCTCCGAATTTCAGGCTGCCGCAATCGGGCCGGGTGAACCCTGCCAGCACCATCAACAGCGTCGTCTTGCCCGACCCCGACGGGCCCAAAAGCGTCAGGAACTCGCCGCTCTGCACCTCAAGCGACACGTCGTTCAGCGCATGCACCGGACCATAGGTCTTGGTCACGTTCTTCACCGAGATAGGCAAGGCTTCGTTGGTTCTGGAGGTCAAGACAAACCCTCGTATTCCGCTTGCGAGAAACAAGCGGGCGCCGGAGCGCCCGCCGTGGTATCAGATCGGGACGCGCGCGTCACTCGGTCAGCATCTCCTGGTACATCTCGGCCGCGACGGTTTCCCACTTGGCGTACCAATCCAGCGAAACCGGCAGCTGCATCGCCGCATTCTCCGGCGAAGAGGGCAGGCCAGCCGCCACATCGGCCGTGATTTCACCGGTCGCATAGGCCGCCTTGTTGGTCGGCCCATAGGTGATGTATTTCGGCAGATCGTCCTGGTACTCGGGCTTGGAGATCTCGTTGAGGAATTCCATCGCCGTATCGCGGTTCGGCGCGCCCTTGGGCACAGCGAAACAGTCATAGTCCAGCAGCGCCTGGTTGAAGCTATAGGCAACCTTGGCGCCGTCCTTGGCCGCATTGTCGAACCGCCCGTTCCAGCCGGTGGTCATGTCGACCTCACCGTCCTTCATCAGCTGCGCGTGCTGGGCGCCGGACGTCCAGAACACCGAGATATGCGGCTTCAGCTCGCGGATCTTGTCGATCGCACGCTCGATGCCCTCTTCGCTGTCGAGCACCGAATAGACATCCTCGGGCGCCACGCCATCGGCCATCAGCGCCGGTTCCAGCGCACCGGCGACGCCACCGCGATAGGCCCGGCTGCCGGGGAACTTCTCGACATCCCAGAAATCCGCCCAGCTCTGCGGTCCGCTCTCGCCATAGGTGTTGGTGTTCCAGGCATAGACGGTCGAGAACACGTCACCGCCGATGCAGTAATCGGTGTAGAGACCCGGATAGAAGGTCGAAACGTCGATCACGTTGTAATCAAGCTTCTCCAGCAGCCCCTCGGCCGCAGCCCGCGCCGCAGAACCGGAACCGCTGGCCACGATATCCAGCGTCACCTGCCCCGAGCTGACCTGAAGCCGCACATCGGACATGCCGCCATAGGTCTCCTGCTTGACCTCGATACCGGTATTGGCGGCGGCGGGTTCGAACAGCGCCTTGCTCTGCGCCTCTTGATAGGAGCCGCCCCAGGACGCGATGGTCACGCTCTTGTCCTGCGCAAATGCGCCCGTAGCCATGACTGCGGCAGAGATCGTCAGAATTGTTCTCGTTTTCATTGATTTCCTCCCTTTGGTGGTTTTCCGGGTCCTGCCCCGTCTAGATCGGCAGGCAGCGGGCAAGGCGCCCAAGTCGTCTTCCACCTGTCGCGATAGTGCGGGCACCGGCGGGACAAATGAAATTTCGAATCCTAAACCTTGGTTTCGATCCGTTAATACCGGAGCCAGGGCCGGGGGTGCGCCGCCCTGCCCGGTGCGTCAGGTCATGCGCAAAGCCTTTCGAAACTGTCGTTGATCCTTCCAGCGATACCAGGCCACCGCCGCGGGCAGGAACCAGGGCTTGCCGCGATAGAGGGGCCGGGTGGGAAAGGGCAGACCGTCAAACGCGGTTTGTCCCTCGGCGAGGCCCAGCACCTTTTGCCCTGCGCGCATGCCCAGATAGGGCGCCATCGACACACCCGATCCGCAATAGCCCATGGCGTAGTGAATGCCGTCCTGCACCCCGGTATGGGCCAGTTCGTCGAAACTGTATGCGACTGTTCCGCTCCAGGCATGGCTCAGCGCCACACCCTCAAGCTGGGGAAAGATGCGGCACATGTCCTGCCTCAGCCGGGCCGCCCCGGCCAGCGCAGTAGTCTCGGAGGCCGAGACGCGGCCACCGAACAGCACCCGCCGCCGGTCGGGCGAGGCGCGATAGTAATAGACGACCTTGCAGGTGTCGCTGGCGATCCGGTCGCCGGGGAACAGTTCGTCAATGGTCGCCTCGGGCAGCTCCTCGGTGGCGATGATATAGCTGCCGATCGGGATCACCCGGCGCTGCAACCAGGGCGTCAGCGCGGTGGTATAGCCATTGGTGGCCACGATCACGTCGCGCGCCTCGACCACGCCCTTGGCGGTCTCGACGCGAAAGCCCGACCCGGAACGGGTGATCGCGCCAACCCGGCACCGGCCCACCACCTGCGCCCCGGCCCCGATCGCCAGGCGCAGCAACTCGCGGTGAAACTTGCCCGGATGCAGCGAGCAATGGGCCGTGAACACGACACCGCCGAAGTAGCGGTCGGTCCCCAACTGGCTGCGCTGCTCGGCGCGCGGCACGGCAAAGCTCTCGATGCCTTCCTGCTGGCGCAGTTTCTCGGCATCGCGCACCAGCTCCTCATAGTGGCCTGGCGTATGCGCCGCGTGAAAGCGCCCGGCCCGTCTAAAGTCGCAATCGAGGCCTTCGCTCTCGACGAATTCACCGATCCAGCGCAGCGCATTGGCGCCCTCGGCCCGGATGCCGCGCGCCCGTTCCAACCCGAATTTCGCGGTCAGCGTTTCCAGCGAGGGTTTCACGCTGGTGCTGATCTGACCGCCATTGCGGCTGCTGCACCCGTATCCCGGATCCTCGGCATCCACGACCAGCGTCGAACGACCGCCGCGCGCCGTGGTCAGTGCCGCGCTCAGCCCGGTATAGCCCGCCCCGACGATCAGCACATCGACCTTGGCCGATGGCTGCGTTTGCAAGGCTGGCATGGCACCGCGTTGATCGTGCCAGAATGGCGTCTGCCTGATGTTCGAAAGTGGCATTGGGTTGACCGCGATGCTCCCTTCAGCCGCGTCAGGACAGTCCCCATCCGCTGGCTCTGACTGAAACGCTAGGCCAATATTGGCTCGCAATTCATATCCAATATGACAAAACTTTCAGACCAATCCTAACGCAAGGCAGGAAGCCCGCCCAGGATACCCATCCCCCTTGCGATATCCTCGGGCGTGGCGCAGCCAAAGCCGAACACGAGACCAGATTGCGGGATTGGGGTCAGGCAGTACCGCCGCAGCGGTGCGAGCGTGACACCCTGTTGCAAGGCCTGCGCGACCACCTCGGCCTCATCCACGCGCGCATCCAGATAGGCCGACGTGTGAAACCCGCTGGTCGTCTCTTGCAGGCGGATGCTTTCAGGCAGACCGCGCGCGGCCTCCATCAAGGCCTCGTAGCGCGCCTTGTACAGCTGGCGCATCAGCCGGATATGGGTGGCGAAATGCCCCTCGTCCATGAACTCGGCCACGATCGCCTGCGTCGCGGTCGAGGGTCCGCTGGCCCATGTATCGAACATGCCATCAAAGGCCGCGACCATCCGCTCGGGCACCAGCACGAACCCCAGCCGCAGCGAGGGAAACAGCGATTTCGAGAAGGTGCCGACATAGAGAACCCGCCCATTGGCGTCGATACTGTGCAGCGCCGGGCGCGGAGCGTTGCCGAAGTAGAACTCGCCGTCGTAATCGTCCTCGATGATCAGCGCCTGCGCCTGTTCAGCCGCTTGCAAAAGCTCCAGCCGCCGGGGCAGCGACATGACATGGCCCAGCGGCTGCTGGTGCGAGGGGGTCACAAAAGCCAGTCGGAAATGCGGCGCCTTGGCCAGCCCGTCGGACACCACCATGCCCTGCGCATCCACATCCACCGGCACCAGTTCGGCCCCTTCGGACAACAGCGCATTGCGCGCGCCCGAGGCGCCGGGATTCTCCATCCAGACCCGGTCGCCCGGATTGAGCAAGAGCCGCCCGATCAGCGAAAACGCATGTTGCGCGCCCGAGGTGATGAACACCTGCTCGGGGTCACAGCGTATGCCCTTGAGCGCGCTCAGATGGGTTGCAATCGCCCGGCGCAATGCGGCCAACCCCTTTGGCTGGCCATAGCCCATGACGTCGCCGCGCCCGCCGCGCAGGTGCCGCGCCGACAGCCGCGCCCAATGCGCCATCGGAAAGGCATCGAGCGCGGGCAACGCGGTGACAAAGGCGCGCGGCTTGTGCGGCAACCACGCGCGTTGGGCATAGGCGCCCTGCGCGTGGCTGATGACATAAGACAGCCTGGGCTTGCGACCGGCACTGACCGCCCGCTGACTGGGGGCGGTTACGCTCTGGTCCTCCAGTGTTTCGCTGACATATGTCCCCGCCCCGATGCGCGACACCAGCATGCCTTCGGCGACCAGCCGGTCGATGGCGTCAATCACCGTGGTGCGCGACACGCCCACCTCCTTGGCCAGCGTCCGCGTGGCGGGCAGCCGCTCGCCCGCGCGCAGCGCACCCGACAGGATCATGTCGCGCAGCGCCATGTAGAGCTGAACGCTGACACTTCGCCTCAGCGTCCGGTCCAGCCGGATCGAGGACAACAAGGCGCCTGCGGCATGTTTCACGGGCAGCCCCCTTAATTGGTCTGGCGAAAATGTCGAAATGGATATACCTGCTAACCCGATTTTTCGCCAGCTTTTTCAAAAGAACCGCCAGCCCCGGCCGGCCAAACCCGGAACAACGACATGAAGCTTGCCAAACTCGAAACCTTTTCCACCGAATTCGTTTGCTTCGTCCGGGCCACCGCCGAGGACGGCGCGCAGGGTTGGGGGCAAGTGGCGCCCTATTACGCCGACATCACCGCGCAGGTGCTGCACCGGCAGGTGGCACCCTATGCCCTGGGAATGGCATGTGACGACATCGACGCCATGCTCGACATCGTGCGCGATCGCGAGCACAAGTTCCCCGGCTCTTACCTGCGCCGGGCGATGGGCGGGGTCGACACCGCGCTTTGGGACCTGCGCGGGCGGCGCGAGGGCAAGCCGGTCTGCGAGTTGATCGGCGGCACGCCCGGACCGGTGCGCGCCTATGGCTCGTCGATGAAACGTGACATCTCGCCGGTGGACGAGGCCGCGCGGCTCACCCGGCTGCGCGACGAAAAGGGGTTCGACGCCTTCAAATTCCGCATCGGCGCCGAGGTCGGCCGCAACCAGGACGAATGGCCCGGCCGCACCGAAGAGATCGTGCCGACCATGCGCCGCGCCATGGGCGACGATGTGGCGCTGCTGGTCGATGCCAATTCCTGCTACTCCCCGGCCCGCGCCATCGAGGTGGGGCGAATGCTGGAACAGCACGGCATCTCGCATTACGAAGAGCCTTGTCCCTATTGGGAGTTCGAGCAGACGCGTGAAGTGACCGAGACGCTCGATATTGACGTTACCGGCGGCGAGCAGGATTGCATGATGGAGCGCTGGCAGACCATGATCGCCGACCGGGTGGTCGATGTGCTCCAGCCCGATATCTGCTATCTGGGTGGCCTGTCGCGCACCCTGCGCGTGGCCCGCATGGCCCATGCCGCCGGGATGCCGGTCACGCCGCACGCGGCCAACCTGTCGATGGTCACGCTGTTCACCATGCACCTCTTGCGCGCGATCCCCAATGCCGGGAAATACCTGGAGTTCTCGATCGAGGGGCTGGATTACTACCCCTGGCAGGACGGGCTGTTCCTGTCCGACCCCTATGTCATCACCGATGGCCAGGCCACGGTCACCGACTCCCCCGGCTGGGGGGTCGAGATCAACCCCAACTGGCTGGACCGGTCGGAATACCGGGTCAGCAGCGCGGACTGATCCCTGCCCGGCGGCGGGGCAACGGCCCTGTCGCCTCAGGCAGTCAGAAACGCGGCCAGCGCGTCAATCGCCCGCCCCATGTCCGCGGCCGAAGCGTATTCCTCGGGCTTGTGACTGACGCCATCCCGGCATCTGACGAACAACATGGCCATCGGGCAGAGATCAGCCATGGCCGATGCGTCATGCGTCGCACCCGATGGCAGCGACAGACCGCGCATCCCGACTGTCTGCGTGGCGGTGGTCAGCCGCGCGCCAAGCGCGCTATCGCAGGGCTGCGCCGCCTGCGCATAGGTCAGTTCCGCCTCGATCCGCAGGTTGCGCTCCGCCGCAAGGTCGCGGGCAAACCGGTGCAGGGATTCACCCGCCCGGCGGCGGGTGTCATCATCGGGCGAGCGGAATTCAGCGTTCATCCTGACCCGGCGCGGCACCGCGTTGACCACGTTCGGTTCAACCGTGAGCGCGCCGACCGTGGCGCGCAGGCCGGGGGTGGTCTCGCCCAACCGGGCCACATCGGTCACAAGGGCAGCCGCCCCGACCAGCGCGTCGCGACGTCCCTCCATCGGCAGGGTTCCGGCATGGCCGGTCTCGCCGGTCAGCACGATCTGGTGGCGCTCGATCCCGCAGATGGCGGTCACCACTCCAAGGGCCTGATCCTCGGTCTCCAGCACCGGGCCCTGTTCGATATGGGTTTCCACAAAGCCAAGCACCGCCGCGGGATCGCGGGCCAGCGTGGCGATCCGGTCGGGGTCGAGCCCGAACTCCGACATCGCCATGCGCAGGCTGATCCCCTGAGCATCCTGCATCGACAGAACCTCGGGATCAAAGGTTCCAGCCAGGGCGCGTGACCCGACAAGGGCGGTGGGAAAGCGCACCCCCTCTTCGTCGGCGAAGGCCAGAACCTCGACCGAGAACGGCAGTTCAATCCCCTCTTCTGCCAGTTTTTCTAGGGCCAGCAGCGGCAGCACCACGCCCATGATGCCGTCAAATGCACCGCCTTGGCGCACCGAGTCCTGATGCGACCCCATCAGAAGCGTAAGCGCCCCCGGCGGCCCCGCACGGCGGCCGATCAGGGTACCGGCATCATCCAGCGTCACCGCAAGGCCCGCCGCCCGCATCCGCGCCTCCAACAGGTCCAGCGCCGCGCGATGCTGCGGCGTGAACGGCAGGCGGGTCACCCCCCGCCCCGGCTCGGAACAGGCGGCAAGATCCGCCAACAGGGCCTCGGCCCGCTTTCCCCAGTCAGTCAAGCACCCGCTCCCTGTCGGTCATAACCGGCACCTGCCGCGCCCAGTCCGCGTATTCGCCGGTGGTGGCCTTGCCATGTAACTCCTGCAAGGCGCCGATCGGATCCTCGGGGTGGTGGTCGATCCGCAGGGTCAGCGGCGGCCTGTCGGGGTGCAGCACGAGAAGCGCGGCAGAGAGCAGGCCACGGAAATCACCACCCGCGTCACGCGCGGCGGACAGGGCGGTCAGCAGACGTTGCGCGAAATCGCGATCCGAACCGGCGAAAGAAGTCGTCATGGCGCCAAGAACGGTTTCGTTTCCAAGCATGTTCCCGGTGGCAATCCCGTCCTCGAAGGTCAGCGCGCCCTTGACGTCCTGGTTGCTGGCGCCAGTGAAGCTGGCGGCGGCGCCGGACAGATCCATCGCGGCAAGTTGTCGATAGGCACGCCCCCGGTCGGGAGCGGTGACCTCGGCCACCGCCCGCTCGGGGCCCGCCCCGTCACGCATGCGCTGCAAGACCTCCTCTCCCCAGAAGGTCGAGGGGGCGGCACCCTGGCTGGCGGACATGCCGGCACGCAGGTCCCCGCGCAGCACCCAGCCGCCGACACAAAGACTTCCGGTTGCGGCGGCGCCTCCGATGGCGCCGGTTGCGGGGTCGCGTGCGAGAATCGAAAACGTCATGCCTCACCTTAATCGGACTTCGTCGAATTATCATGATAAATTGACGATTGCAATTTATCATGATAAATAAGCCCGCAGAATATCAACAGGGAGAACATGAGATGACGCTATTTTCCTGGACCCGCAGGGGCCTGATGGCCGCCGTCGGGGCAGCCCTTGTCGCGGGCGGCCTTGGCGGACCTGCGACCGCGCAGACCCCGCCCGGCGTTCTGATCGTCGGCCAGATCGCAGAGCCGAAGTCGCTGGACCCGGCGGCGGTGACAGCGGTCAACGACTTTCGCATTCTGGTGAATGTTTACGAGGGCTTGACCCGCTACAAGTCTGGTACGCTGGAGGTCGAACCGGCCCTGGCGACCAGTTGGGAGATCAGCGAGGACGGCACCCAATACACCTTTACCCTGCGCGAGGGTGTGACCTTTCACGATGGCACGCCGCTCAACGCCGAGGCGGTGAAGTTCAACTTTGACCGGATGCTGGACGAATCGCACCCCTATCACGACACCGGGCCGTTCCCGCTGTCGTTCTTCTTTGGCGCGGTGACGGCGACCGAGGTTGTCGATGACATGACCGTCAGGTTCACCCTGAACGCGCCTTACGCGCCCTTCCTGTCCAATCTCGCCTATCCCACCGGCCTGATCGTCTCGCCCGCCGCGGTTGCCGCGCATGGCAAGGAGTTCGGCCGCAATCCCTCGGGCACCGGGCCGTTCAAATTCGCCGAATGGCGCTCGAACGAGGCGGTCGTGGTGGAGCGCAATGACGCCTATTGGGGCGATCCGGCAGGCACCCAGGCCGTGGTGTTCCGTCCGATCACCGATGCCAATACCCGCGTGGCCGAGATGCTGGCCGGAGGGATCGACATGATGGTCGAGGTGCCGCCCACCTCGCTGGGCCAGTTCCAGGGCGATGGCTTCAGCGTGGCCGAGCAGGCGGGTCCGCATGTGTGGTTCCTGATCCTGAACGCCAAGGAAGGCCCGTTTGCCGACAAGCGGGTCCGTCAGGCCGCCAATTACGCGATCAACAAGGAAGCGATCGTGAACGACGTGCTCGAAGGCACCGCGACCGTGGCCGCCGGGCCGACGCCGCCCGCCTTTGCCTGGGCCTATAACGAGGCGCTCGACCCCTATCCCTATGACCCGGAAAAGGCCAAGGCGCTGATCGCCGAGGCGGGGGCCGAGGGAGCGGAACTGACCTTCTATGTCACCGAAGGCGGCTCGGGGATGCTTGATCCGGTGCCGATGGGGACCGCCATTCAGGCCGATCTCGAAGCGGTCGGGTTCGACGTCAAGATCGAGACCTACGAGTGGAACACATTCCTGGGCGAAGTAAACCCGGGTCTGGAAGGCAAGGCGGACATGGCCGAAATGGCCTGGATGACCAACGATCCCGACACCCTGCCCTATCTGGCGCTGCGGTCCGAGGCCTGGCCCGACAAGGGCGGCTTCAACTCGGGCTATTACGCCAATCCGAAAGTGGATGAACTGCTGGAAGCGGCGCGCACCGCGACCGATCAGGCAGAGCGCGCCCGGCTCTACCGCGAGATGCAGACCATCGTTCAGGAAGATGCACCCTGGGTCTTTGTCGCCAACTGGAAACAGAACGCGGTGACCAATGACCGGGTCACGAATTTCGGTCTGGAACCGTCCTTCCTGTTGCACCTGCAAGGCGTCGTGAAAAACTGACGCAATCTGCTCCGGGCGCCACGCACGCCCGGAGCGCGCCGCCGGAATTTTGCAAAAATTCCGGCCCGGAAAAATTCAATTTTTCCGATCCGTTTTCCGTGCCGGAAAACGGCATGATGAAAGAGCGGGGACGCGGATGGGCGGCTATATTCTGAAACGACTGATCTCGGCCCTCCCGGTTCTGCTGGGCATTACGATCATCGTGTTTCTGATCATGTCGCTGATCCCCGGCGATCCGGCGACCGCGATCCTGGGCTCTTACGCGACCCCTGAGAATGTCGAAAAGCTGAACCGGGACCTCGGTTTGGACAAGCCCATGGTACAGCGGTATTTCATCTGGCTCGGCAACATGCTGACCGGGGATTTCGGACGCTCCTTCTCGCTCAACCGGCCCGTGCTCGACGAGGTGGTCGAGCGGTTCAATGCCACGCTGATTCTGGCCGGGACCTCGTTTGTCCTGTGCTCGGTCCTGGGCATTCTGGCCGGTGTCGTCTCGGCCGCCCGTCAATACGGGCTGGCCGACAAGGCAATCACCTTCGTGGTTCTGATCGGCATCTCGGTGCCGTCCTTCTTTCTGGGCATGATGATGATCCTTCTCTTCGCGGTAAACCTGCGCTGGCTGCCGGTCAGCGGCATGTACGCGATCTATGGCGGCGGTGACCTGCCCGACCTGGTAAACCACCTGATCATGCCCGCGCTGGCGCTGGCCGCTGTCGCCACCGGTGTGATCGCGCGGTTGTCGCGTTCGGCCATGCTCGAGGTCTTGCGGCAGGATTTCATCCGCACCGCCCGCGCCAAGGGCGTGCCCGAACGGCGGGTGATCATGGGACATGCGCTGCGCGCCGCGATGGTTTCCATCATCCCGGTTCTGGGTATCCAGGCCGGGTTCGTCCTGTCGGGCGCCGTCTATATCGAGATCGTGTTCCAATGGCCCGGTGTGGGTCGCATGCTGGTCGATGCGATCCTCAAGCGCGACCTCTTGCTGGTGCAGGGCGGTGTCGTCTTCGTCGCCGCCTGCTACGTGCTGTTCAACATTGCGGTCGACGTGGCGCAGAGCCTGCTGGACCCGAGGATCAAGACATGAGCGCGTTTCTCAAGCTTCTGTTCCGCAACCGGCTGGCGGCCATGGGTGCGGTGGTGCTGGTGGCGATCTTGTTCCTGGTGCTGATCACGCCGATCCTGCCCTTGCAGGACCCGGATGTGACCGCCACCGCCGACCGGTTCAAACGCCCCTTTACCGACGGCCACCTGCTGGGCACCGACCATCTGGGCCGCGACCTTCTCAGCCGCCTGCTGCATGGCACCCGGCTCAGCCTTGCCGTGGGCATCGCGGCGGCGCTGATCGCGGCCACCATCGGATCGGCCATCGGAATCATCGCGGGCTATTTCGGCGGGCGCACCGACAATATCATCATGCGTGGCGTCGATATGCTGATGGCTTTTCCCTATATCCTGCTGGCGCTTGCCATCGTCGCCGCCCTTGGCCCCGGGCTGATGAACGCGCTGATCGCGGTGGCGGCCGTCAATGTCCCTTTCTTCGCGCGCAACATCCGGGGCATTACCGTGGGCCTCGCAGGTCGCGAGTTCATAGATGCCGCCCGGCTGGCAGGTATGGGCCATGCAAGGATCATACTCACGGAGCTTCTGCCCAATGTCCTGCCGGTCATCATCATCGCCATGTCCACCACCGTGGGCTGGATGATCCTGGAGACCGCCGGGCTCAGCTTTCTCGGGCTGGGTTCGCAACCGCCGCAGGCCGATCTGGGCTCGATGCTGGGCGAGGCGCGCTCGGCGATGATCTCGCATCCGCATACCTCGATCGTGCCGGGAGTGATGATCTTTCTCATCGTCATGTCCGTCAACCTGCTGGGCGACGGGGTGCGCGACGCGCTGGACCCGCGGCTGCGGTCAGGCGCGCTCAGCCGCCCGCGCGCCACCACTCTGGTGGATCGCAAGGGTGACATCCCCGCCGCCACCGACGACCTGCTGGCCATTCAGAACCTGCAAACCGAGTTCCACGTGGGCAAACGCATCTATCGCGCCGTGGGCGGCGTGTCGCTGGCAGTGAAGCCTGGCGAGTGCCTGGGTGTGATCGGCGAAAGTGGTTCGGGCAAGTCGGTTACGGCTTTGTCCGTCATGGGGCTGGTCGCCTCGCCCCCCGGTGTGATCACCGGCGGCGCGGTGCGGTTTCAGGGCGAGGATCTGATTGGCGCGCCCTATGAAGCCCTGAGGCAAAAGCGCGGCGACCGGGTCGCCTATATCTTTCAGGATCCGCTCTCCACCCTGCATCCGCTGTACCGGATCGGACAGCAGCTGGCCGAGGCGATCCAGTCGCATCACCGGATATCGAAGGCCGACGCACGCGCCCGCGCCATCCAGCTCTTGAAGGATGTGCGCATCCCCAATGCCGAGGCGCGGGTGGACAACTACCCGCACGAGATGTCGGGCGGCATGCGCCAGCGGGTAGGGATCGCCATGGCGCTGGCCAACGAACCGGATGTGATCATCGCCGATGAACCCACCACCGCGCTCGATGTGACCGTGCAGGCGCAGATCCTGTCGCTGCTGGATGATCTGCGCCGCGACCGGGGGCTGGCGATCGTGTTCATCACCCATGATTTCGGTGTCGTCGCGCAGCTCTGCGACCGGGTTGCGGTGATGTATGCGGGCCGCATCGTCGAAGAGGGGCCGACCCGGGCCGTGCTCGACGCGCCCGCCCATCCCTATTCGAAGCGGCTGATCGCCTGCGTGCCCGAACTGGGTGGCGGGCGGCGTGAACTGGCGGCCATTCCCGGCCTGCCGCCGGTGGTCGACAACCTGCCGGCCGGCTGCGCCTTTGCCCCGCGCTGTGACAAGGCACAGGACCGCTGCCGCAATGGCGAGATCGCACTTGCCGGCACTGCATCCCGCGCGGTCCGCTGTCTCTATCCAGAGGAGGCGATCTGATGACCGCGTTGAAGGTGCACAATCTGGCCAAGACCTTCCCGCTGGGAAAGCCCCTGTTCCGCCCCGCGCCGCCCGGCGTGCGCGCGGTGCGCCCCATGAGCTTTGAGGTCGCCACCGGCGAAACCCTGGGCGTGGTGGGTGAATCCGGCTGCGGCAAATCCACCCTGGCGCGGATGCTGGTGGGGCTGCTGGACCCCACCGAGGGCCATATCGAGATCGAGGGGCGCGCGCTCGACAATGCGGACCCGGCGGTCTTTGGCAGGCTGATCCAGTATGTGTTTCAGGACCCGCAAAGTTCACTCAACCCGCGCAAGACCATTCGTCAGGTGATGGAAGCGCCTCTCAAGCGGTTGCACCGGATGCCGCGCCTCGAGCGGGACCAACGGATTCGCGAGATCTTTGCCTCGGTCAATCTGCGCGAAGAGTTCCTGGACCGCTACCCGCACGAGTTCTCGGGCGGGCAGGCGCAGCGGATCGGCATCGCGCGGGCGCTGGCCGCCAATCCGCGCATCATCATCCTGGACGAGCCGGTCTCGGCGCTGGATGTGTCGGTACAGGCGCAGGTGCTGAACCTGCTGGCCGAGCTGAAGGCCGAATTCGGATTGACCTATCTCTTCATCACGCATGACCTGGCCGTGGTCGAGGCGGTCAGCGACCGCATCATTGTGTTGTATTTCGGCGCCGTGGTCGAGATCGGCCGAGCCGAGAGCATCTTTGCAAACCCCCGCCATCCTTATACAAAACTGCTGGCGGACAGCGCGCCGGTGGTGGGCAAGCCTCTGAAGGCGCCAGAACAGAAAGGATCGGAACTGCCCGATCCGCTCAATCCACCGCCGGGATGCGCCTTTGCCGGACGTTGTCCGCGCGCCACCGAAACCTGCCGCACGACGGTGCCGGAACTGACAGAAATGGGAGAGGATCAACTTGCCGCCTGCCACCACCCCCTCGAAGGCTGAACCCAGGCTCAGCCGCCCCGTGCAGGTCGCCGAGGCGATCAAGGACTGGGTGGTCGAACAGGGGTTGCAGGCCGGCGACCGGCTGCCGGGCGAGGCCGAGTTGATCGAGCGTTTCGGGATGGCCAAGGGTACCATCCGCGAGGCGATGCGCGTGCTCGAGGCACAGGGGCTGATCAAGACCCGCACCGGGCCCGGCGGCGGCAGTTTCGTGCACGAGGTGAGCCGGCAACGCGCCAAGGCGCTGCTGGGCAATTACTTCTATTTCAAGGACCTGACCATCGGCGACATCTATCAGCTGCGCCTGACGCTGGAGCCCGAGCTTGCCGCCTCGCTGGCGGGCAAGCTGTCCGACGAGGTTCTGGAAATGCTGGAACGCAACATCGCCTCGTATTCGGAACCGGCCACCTCGCTGGACGAGGAACGCCGTCAGCATGTCGCCTCGCTGCGCTTTCACGCCATCCTGGCCGAGCAGGCGGCAAACCCGCTGCTGGGCTTCATCATCGATTTCATGGTCAACCTGCTGAGCGACCTCACGGTCTATCGCCGCCTCTACTCACCGCCCAATATCGAGCTTTGGAAGCAAGGCCGTGATCACCAGCGGCAATTGATCGAGGCATTGCGCAACGGCGAGGCCACACAGGCCAGGTCGATCATGTCGGATCACATGCAGACCGCCTGGACCCTGATGCGCCGGCAAGAGGTCGAGATGGAGAACCGGTTCATCTCGGAATAGGTCGTCCGGCGGGCCTGAACGGGTGGCCAGATGTATCATACCACGCCTTGACCGCCACCGCCGCCAGCGTGATGTCCTCGGCCCCACCCATGCCGCGATCGTCCAGCCCACCGGCCACCACCGTTACCTCGACCGTTCCAAAGGGGAGCGCCGCCGCCACCGCCTCGACATCCACCAGAGCGGGTTCGGCCACGCCGACCGTCACTTCGACCCTCATCCCCGACGGATGACCAAAGGTGTAAAACAGCGTCAGGGAACTGTGCCGGATGGCATCGGAAATGCCGCGCAGCGCCGCCTTGGTATAATCGTGCCCATGCACGTCGGCCCCCATGCCAAGTTCGCAGATCAGCGGTTTCATTGCGCCACCTCGACATCCCAGGACACGGTCACGATGGCATTGGCGATAAGCGTCGTCTGTCCCATCATCTCGACATCCAACCCGCCCTTGACGGCCTCGGCGCTGACACGGCCTACCGGCGCCTCGGCCTTGACGATTTCCAGATCGACCGCTTCAGGGCGGCCCACCCCGACGCGGATATCAACGATCATCTCGTCCAGCGGCAGATCGAACGCCGCGCCGGCGGTCAGAAAGTTGCGGTGCAGGGCATCATGCACCGCGCGGGCGGCGGCCTTGGTGTAATCCTGCCCCTTGAGATCCGTTCCCATGCCCATCTGAACGGCGAACTGGGTCTTTGGCATGATGATCTTCTCCTGTTGTTCCGTCACGATCTCTTGCTCACAACCTTTGTCCGTCGGCACCAAACAGATGCAGGCGGCGCATATCCAGACTGACGGTCTGCAAACTGTCCTCGCGCAGCGTCACCTGCCCCGGCACGCGAAGCTTGACGATCTGCCCCCCTGCCCGTGCGTTTACAATAGTGTAACCCCCCAGCGGCTCGACCGAACTGACGTGCACCTGGAACGAGGGGTTGCCCTCGGTCTCGCCCAGCCAGATATCCTCGGGGCGCACACCCAGGGTACCGGTTCCGCCCATCTGCGTCCGGCCAACGATCGTGACATCGCGCGCCAGAACCTCGCTTTGGAAATGCAGCCCGTCCTCGGAAAATGCGCCATGAAAGAAGTTCATCGGCGGTGACCCGATGACCTCGGCCACGGCAAGCGAACCGGGTTCGTCATAGACTTCGTCCGGGGTGCCGATCTGGGCAATCCTGCCATCAATAATCACCGCCACGCGGTCCGAAATGGCCATCACCTCTTCCTCGTCATGGCTGACATAGACAAAGGTCTGGTTGTTCTCGCGTTGCAGGCGCTTCAGCTCGACGCGCATCTCCTCGCGCAGGCGGGCATCGAGCGCGGCGATGGGTTCATCCAGCAGCATTGCCCGGCTCTGCGCGGCAAAGGCGCGGCCCAGCGCGATGCGCTGGCGTTCGCCCCCCGACATCTGCGCGGGATTCTTGTGCAGGATATGGCTGACGTGAAGAACCTCGGAAACAAGATCGAGCCTTTCCGATATCTCCGCCTCCGAGGCGCCGCGCTCCTTCAGCGGAAAGATGATGTTCTCGCGCCCGGTCATATGCGGGAACAGGGCAAGGTTCTGGAACACCATCGAGATGCCACGTGCGGACACGTCCAGATCCGCCGCGTCGCGCCCGGCAAGCTCGACTCGCCCCTCATCCGGTTTCAAAAGACCCAGCATCAGCTTCAGGATCGAAGTCTTGCCAGTCGATGGCGGCCCGAAAATGCCAAAGAACTCGCCCTGCTCGACCGTCAGGTCGATCGGCCCCAACGTGAATTCGGGATAGCGTTTGACCGCCTCGATTATCTTGATCGCTTCCATTTCAAACCCCTCCCAGCCTACGCCCTGTTTCGATGTCAAAGGCCATGCTCTTGTCAGACGGCAGATAGAACGGCACCTCGTCGCCGACGCTAAGCCGGTCCAGATCGTCAAAGGCGAGGAACATGGTTTCCTGCACCTGAAGGTAGGCCAGCCGCTTGGGCCCTACCCGTTCCAAAACTTCGACCTTGCCATGCATGGGGATGTCGTCGCCGTTGCGTTTCTCGCCGAAATAGATGTCTTGCGGGCGCACCCCGAACGAACCGCCATGCACGCCGGATGCTCCGGTGAAATCGGCCCGCACCTTGCCCGCCAGCGGAATTTCCGCGCCGCCATGCAGCATCAGCCGCAATTGCCCGCGTTCATCGCGCAGTTCGCCATCGACCAGGTTCATCCGGGGGCTGCCGACGAAATTCGCGACAAAGCGGTTCTGCGGATCGTTGTAGATATCCAGCGGCGCGCCGTATTGCATCAGCCTGCCCTGGTCGATGATGGCGATCTTGTCGGCCAGGCTCATCGCCTCGATCTGGTCATGGGTGACATAGATCATCGTCTGGCCGAACTCGTGCTGAAGCACCTTCAGTTCGGCCCGCATATAGGCGCGGAACCCGGCATCGAGATTGGACAGCGGTTCGTCCAGCAGAAAGATCCGCGGCTCGACAATGGCCGAGCGCCCGATCGCCAGTTTCTGCATCTCGTTCACCGAGAGGCTGGAGGCCGGTTGATCCAGCCGGTGCGCGATGCTCATCCGGTCGGCCATGGCCCGGACCCGGCGTTCGATCTCGGGTTTGGCGACCTTCTTGACCTCAAGCCCATAGGACAGGTTCCGGTAGACGCTCAGATGGGTGAAGATCGCGTAGTTCTGAAAAACGAAACCAATGTTGCGGTCCTGAATGCGCAGGCCGGACAGGTCCTGCCCGTCGAACAGGATCTGGCCCTGGCTCGGGTCTTCCAGCCCGGCGATCATGTTCATCGTGGTTGTCTTGCCGCAGCCCGACGGCCCCAACAGGGCCACGAACTCCCCCTCTTCGATGTCGATGGACAGGTCGCGCACCGCGGTGAAATCGCCGAACCGCTTGGTCACGTTTTTGATCTGGATGGATGACATGCCCTTACCCCTGTTTCCTGGCCATGTAGGCAAGACCCTTGGCGGCGATGACCGATAGAACAAACAGGATGGTCAGGCCGATTGCGGCCACGTAGGACCATTCCAGTTCGCCAAAGGTCTGTTTGTAGAGAAAGACCGAGATGGTTTCGGTCTGCACGCCCGGTCCGCCCTTGGTCATGATGAAGACAAGATCGAAGATCTTGAAACATTCGACCGCGCGCAGCACGAGCGCGATGATGATGACGGTTTTCATCCGCGGCAGGATGATCTTGACGAAGTTCTGCCAGTTCGACCCGCCCAGGAGCCGCGCCGCCAGAAGCTGGTCGGACGGTACGCCCAGCATGCCCGCCAAGAGGATCAGGAACATCAGCGGGGTCCATTGCCAGATATCGGCAATGATCACCGAGATCATCGCCCGGTTCACATCCGTCAGCCACGAGAAATCAGCCGGAAGGCCCAGATGGGCGTTGACCGGCCCGGTGCCCTGGAACAGCAGAAAGAACATCAGCCCCACCACCGCCGGGACGATCATCATCGGCGTGAGCAGGATCGAATAGAACAGCTTGCGCCCCGGAAAACTGTCGATGAACAGATAGGCCAGCGCCATACCCAGAAAGAACTGGGCCGGGACCGCGACGATCATGATCAGCGCGGTACGCCAGAGCGCACCCCAGAAGCGCGGGTCAGTGACCAGGAACCAATAGTTTTCGCCCCAGTTGAATATCTCCCAGGCACGGTACCAGGGGATGCCCTCCAGTGGCGTCCACCAGGTGATGCTCAGATACAGCTGCATGAACAGTGGGAAAACCACGATGAACAAGAGCAGCAGGAAAGTGGGCAGGATGAACCAGAAGCCCATCTTGTTGCCGTCGCGCGCCACGTGTTGCCAGTAGCCGCGCCTTTGGGCGGTGTTGGTTTGATCGGTCATTGTTTCAGTGCTCCGAAGGTCAGGCCACGCACCAGGTGTTTCTGGATCATCAGGCCGAATACGACTGGCGGAATGGCGGCGATGACGCCCAGCGCGGCCTTCATCCCGTACATCTGCCCGCCCATCGCCGAGGTCAGCGTGGCCATGTAGACCGGCAGCGTCACCCATTCCTTCTGCGTCAGGAGAAGCGCCAGCAGGTAATCGGACCAGTTCAGGATGAAGACGAAGAGCGCACAGGTCGCCAGACCCGGTTTCACGATCGGCAGGGTGATACGGTAGAACACCCGCCAATAGGAGCAGCCCGACACGCGCGCCGCATCCTCGATTTCAACCGGCACCTCCTCGAAGAAGGTCTTCATCAGCCAGAAGGCAAAGGGCAGTGTCACGATGCCATAGATCAAGGACAGCCCCCACCAGGTGTCGACCGCGCCGATAAAGGCCCACATCACCATGACGGGGATCATGACGGCCAGTGGCGGAAACAGGCGCAGTTGCAGCACCGAAAGCGGCAGCGATTGCGCCAGCCCGAACCGCACCACCGCATAAGAGGACAGCGTCCCGCAGACCACCGCCAGCAATGTGCCGCAGATCGAGGTCACAAGGCTGGCGATCAGCGGTCCGACGATGGTGCGGTCCAGGCTGACGACCAGACCTTCGGCCTCGCCATAGAAGATGAACTCGAAATTCTGCCAGGTCGGCTCTTTGGGCAACCATGTCAGGCCGGCGACGGTGGTCCATTCCGGATAGGGTTTGAAGGCCATCGTGACCATCCAGAGCAGTGGATAGAGCACGACCGCACAGGCCAGCAGGACAAGAAGGTACTTCAGCGCCAGGGCGCCGGGGGACGGTTTCATAGGATTCTCCCAGAATTTGCGCAGGGTGCCGGGGGCAAGACCTGCCGCCCCCGGCACGCCGGCGGATCAGGCCGGATCGACGATGCTGGGCCAGGTGGCCCGGCTGGCCTTGATGGCGTCGACGATACCGTTGCGTTTCTGGCGCTTGATGATCCGTTCCCACTTGGACTGTGCCGCATCCATCGCTTCGCGGGCGGATTTCTGCCCGGTAATGGCGGCCTGGATCTCTTCGTCCAGCGCGTTGTCCAACGCGGTCTGCCCGGCAAAGTTGATCGACGGGACAGAGCGCGCGATGGTCTGCGGGATCGTTTCCATCGCATAGGGGTGATAGGTCGAAGCGACCAGCGGTTCCTTGAAATTGGCCTGCTGCATCGGATCGAAATAGCCGCCCGGATTGCCCGCCATCCAGGTATAGGTGCGGGTCGAGCTGAGCCATTGCAGGAACAGATAGACCGCCTCGGGATGCTGCGACTGCGACGAGATCCAGGCCGTGATGTGGTAATACAGAACCGACCGGCGGTTCAGCTGGTCGCCAAAGCGGCGCCCCACCGGCAAGTGGCTGCCGATCATGCCCGTCGCCTTGGATTTGGCGGTGCCGTCGGCGTTGTACCCGTCACCGAACTTCACCAGGTTGGTGTAGATCGCCGTATGCGGGATCTGCAGGTTCCACATGGTGGCATAGGCCTCGGCCCAGGTGAAGGTCAGCGCATCGGGCGGGCACCATTCGAAAGAGCGCACATGCTCTTCGGCGCACTGGATGCCCAGATCGCTGTTCAGGTTCGGGTTCCCGTCCTCGTCAAAGAAATGGTAGTTCGGGAAATCCATCGAGGCAAAACGCGCATAGAAGGTGGCCAGGCCCCAGAACGGGCTCATCAGGTTGCCGTTGCCATACATCGGACCATTGCCGAAATCCTTGCCGGTGAAGAATTTCGAGATGCGATCCACCTCTTCCCATGTGTCGGGCGTCTTCAGCGCGACGCCGGTTTCGGACAGGAAGGCATCCTGTACACGCGGATCCTCGTACAGCCCTTTCAGGTAGAACCAGGTCTGGAAATCGCCGTCCAGCGAGAAGGAGTAATAGTCGCCCGCATAGGTATAAAGCAGCTTTTCCATTTCCGGCGTCGGTGTACCGCGCTCGGGGTCAGCCCAGTCGGGTTGGTACTTGGCCACGAAGTCCGAGCAGTTCACCGCCCCGCCCGACGACACCAGATCACCGGTCGAATTCCACGGGCCGGTATAGATGTCGAAGGTGCCGCCACCGGTGGTCACATCCTGCATCACCTTCTTGAAGATATCCTCGGCCGGGGCGCCGATGATGTCGATCTCGATCCCGGTCTCGCGCTCCCAGACCTCCTTGGCCGAAGGCGCGCCTTCGGGGAACGGGTTGGTGATCTGGCCGATGGCGCCATCGGTCAACAGCATCGAGATCTTGGTAGGCGCATTGCCCGCAGCCTGAAGCGCCTTGATCCCCTCGATCGCGCGGCCCTCGGACATGGTGTTGTTGTACTGGAACCTCTCCGCCCCGTCGAAACCGGTCGGCCCACCGGTCATGCCCACGGCAAAGCCATTGGCAAAGGACGGCGACGCGATGAACGACCCCAACCCGCCCAAACCTGCCGCAGCCACGGCGGCAGACGAATTTTGCAGGAATGCCCGACGCGTCGGGTGCGTCAGGCTGTGTGAATTGATTTTCATTGTGTCCTCCCTGTTCGGCATTCGGTTATTGCCAAAGGGAGTTAAGCAACGAGCGTGCCAGTTCCTGAAAAAGTCAGAAAACTACGGCACAAGCCATTGTTATTGAGAGATTATCTGCTCAGGAAGATCCTCGGCACCGACCATGCCATCATTGCTCAGCGCCAGACAGAGTTCGAACACGCTGATCATTTCGCGGATGTTTCCGGGCCAGTCATAGCTCATCAGCGCCTCTTCCGCCGCCCTGGAGAAGCGCATCGGCACCCCATCCGAAACCAGTGCGGCGATCTGGCGGATGATCCAGGGCTTGTCGGTCCGGTCCCGCAAGGCCGGAATGCCCAGAACCACGCCGTTCAGCCGATAATAGAGATCCTGCCGGAACTGCCCGGCATCCACCAGGGACTTGAGCTTGCGATGTGAGGCGGAAATCACCCGGATATCCACCGGAACCGGCTTGGTCGCGCCGACGGGCATCACCTCTTTCTCGGCCAGCACCCGCAGCAGACGCGCCTGCAACACCAGCGGCATGTCACCGATCTCGTCCAGAAACAGCGTACCGCCATTGGCCTGTTCGATCAGGCCCTTCTTGCCCTTGGCATGGGCACCGGTAAAGGAATTGGGCGCATAGCCGAACAACTCGCTTTCGATCAGGGCCTCGGGCAAGGCCGCGCAGTTGATCGCGATGAAGGGACCCTTCTTCTTGCGCGAGGCGTGCAGGGCCTTGGCCACGTATTCCTTGCCGACACCGGTCTCGCCCTCAAGGATGATGCTGATTTGCTTGTCGACGATCCTCGCCGCCTTTTCGGCAAGGCCCCGCATGACGCGGTCACCGCCATGGATCGCGGCCAGCGGTTCAGGCAAGGCGGAGCGCGACGGCGCGCGCTCTCGGCGTTGCGGCGCCTGCACATCGGCAAAAATGACCTGGCCGTCAGACAGTTCCAGCGCCTGTTCGCCCGGCGTCTCGGCCCCGATCAGGCAAGGTATATCGTTGAAATCAAATTCAAAAATTTCCTCAAACGGTTTCCCGATGAAACATTGCGGGTTCGGTTTTTCCTGTCCCTGTATCTGGCCGAACAACTTGTGCGCGCCATGGGTCAGGCCCGAAATCGTTCCATCCGGCGCCACCGAAATCGCGCAGCTGGGATCGACGCCCAGGAATTCCGAAGTGCGGTTCAGACGCAGGATCCAGTCCGAGCGGCGCGAACTCATCAGGTTGGCGAGTTCGATGCGGCGCACACAGGATTTGACGACTTCCAAAGTCAGGGCCTGGCTGTACTTCTCGGTGGGCGACATCAGCAAAGACACATCCAGCGCGCCGATCAGCGACCCGTCCGAATGGTAGATCGGCGCGGCGGTACAGCTGAGCGGCGTATGCGCCATGTCGAAATGGTCGGTCTGGTGAATGACGATCGCCTCACCCGATGTCAGGCAGGCGCCGACACCGCAGGTGCCGGCATTCTCCTCGCTCCATTCGGACCCGATGTAGAGGCCCGCGCGTTTCAACTCTCGGTCGACCTTTTCATCGCCGATGAAATCCACCGTCACGCCCTTGGCATTCACCAACAGCAGGACATAGCCCATCGAGTTGACGCGGCGATACAGGTCCTCCATCCCGAACCGCGCGATCGACATCAGATCCTCGGCTTCCTGCTGGTGCTGGCGCAGGACGTTCTCGGGGAGAATGCGCGCCTCGCCCTTGTGTTCAGGGTCGAGATTGTAGTCGTTCAGACAGCGCAGCCAGGATTGCACAACCTCGGGGTCGCGCGAGGTCTGTTTGCCTTCGGCGGCGGAAACGATTTCCTGCACATGGCGCGCAAAAGCGATTGACTGATCCATGACGGCGCCCCTCCCAAAGCGTCGGCTCTGGCACCGGCTTGCGCTGGGGCGCTGCCGGTGACAGGCCCGAAACTATCAATAAACAAAGGGCAAAGCGAGTCTTTTGAGGTCGTAGAACCGATACCGACAGGCCGCCGCCGCAGGGCAGACGGCCCAGTCGGGCGATCACCTCATAGCGCGGCGAGCACGTTGGCCGAACCGCTGACCGTCACCCCGCCCGCGTCGGGTTCGACCGCCATCCAGACCACGTCGCCATCGCGGATCACCGCCGCGTAGCGCTGCGTGCGCAGGCCCAACCCCAGTTCCGTCAGATCAAGGATCTGGCCCAACGCGCGGGTAAAACCCAGACCGCCATCGGCCACGAACTGCACCGCATCGGGCGGCTGCATCCGGTCTGCCCAGGCCTTGACCACAAAAAAGTCGCTGGTGGCAAGAATGATGATCTCGTCGACCCCGGCCGCACCAAAGGCCTGCGCGTCGCGCAGATAGCCCGGCACATGATCGTCCGAACAGGTCGGCGTGAATGCCCCCGGAACCCCAACCAGAACAACGGTTTTCCCCGCCGAGCGGGCAGCGAGATCGATCTGTCTGACCTCTCCGCCCGAAAGCTGCTGCACGGGTATCGATGGCAGTCTCGTTGCTGTTTTCATGTCTTCCTCGGCAAAGGCCAGAATATCGTCAAAGCTGATCAAAGGCGTCCAGGGCCTTTGCCGCGTAGACGGTGCCCGGCCCCCCCGACATCTCGATGGCAACCGCAAGAACCTCGATCAGCGTGTCGCGCTCGGCCCCGTGGGACTTGGCCTCGTTGACATGGTAAAGAATGCAATCCTCGCATCCCCGCGCCGCGGCGACGGCGACCGCGATCATCTCTTTCATCGCGGTCGAAACCTGGCCCTCGCGCACCGCCGTATCGCTGAGGGTCTTGAAGGCCATCATGGTTTTCTGATCGGCCTTGAACAGACCCATCAGCCGTTTGTTGGCATGTGCCAACTTCTCTTTTTGTGCACTCATTCGGAAGCCTTTCGGGAAGATTGGAGGCCCGCCCGGCATAGAGGAGTCCGGGCGGGCACGGGTGGGTCAGAGATGATCGAAGATCAACTCGTTGACCCGGGAGGCGTTTTCCATCTGGACCATGTGGCCCGTGCCCTCGACAACGGTGACGCGGGCACCGGGGATGGAGTTGGCGTGAGATTGCGGGATCACCGCGTCCTCGGCGCCCCAGATCACCTGGACCGGACCGCTGAAACCGGACAGACCCGCGGCGATCCCGGCGGCTTGCCGACCGTCGGCAAACAGGTTGCTTCTGAGCGCCTCGAGGAAGCTTTGCACCCCGTCCAGCCGTTTGTATTTCAGCAGGTCGTCGACCATGGCGCGGCTGACCAGGCTCTGATCGGCAAAGAGGTCCTTCAACACCGGTTTCAGATCGCGACGGCTGGCCGCCCCGACAAAGCCATCGATATAGCCCCTGTTGATCTCATCCCCCAGACCGGCGGAACAGATCAGGCTGAGCGATGCGACACGGCCCGGATAGTCGATCGCCACCTGCCCCGAGACCAGCCCGCCCATCGAATGGCCGACCAGATGGGCGGTTTCGATGTTCAGATGGTCCATCAGTTGCACCACCGCATCGACCATCGTGCCAAGGCCCGGATTGTCCACCGCCTTGACCGACTGTCCATGTCCCGGCAGGTCCAGCGCATGAACCGGCGCCTTTTCGGCCAGCGCGTCGATGTTGAACAGCCAGTTGTCCAGATCGCCGCCAAAGCCGTGGATCAGGATCACCGGCACGCCCTCGCCCTCGCGCGTGGTATAGCGGATGCGCCCGACGGCCAGATCGGCGAATTCATGCGCCGGGCCGGTGTCTTCATCCTCTTCCACGACCGGCATCTCGAAAGCGTCGACATAGGCGTCGACCTCGGCGTCACTGACGCTTTCGGGGGCGAGAACCCCCAATAGCGCGCGCACCGGATAGACCTCGCCCGCCTGACCCACGCGCCGCCGCAGGAGGCCGCCATCGGCGGCCTCCACGACATTTGCGATCTTGTCGGTCTCGACATCCATGATCTCGTCGCCAGGACTGATCTCGGTGCCTTCCTCGACATGCCAGGCCGCAAGGGTGCCTTCCCGCATGGAAAGACCCCATTTGGGCATGAGGATCGGCGTAATCAGATCGCTCATCCCCTCAGGCCCCCATGGTCTTGCGCACCGCCGCCGCGATCCGGTCGGGCGACGGGATGTAGAGGTCTTCGAGCGCGGGCGAAAACGGCACCGGCGCATGCGGCGCGGTGACCATTTCGATCGGAGCCTTCAGGGCCTTGAACGCATCCTGGGCCACGCTGGCCGAGACATCGGTGGCGATGGAACACCGCGGGTTGGCCTCATCTACACAGACCAGACGGCCGGTATTCTCGACGCTTTCGATCACCGTATCCATGTCGATTGGGCTGAGCGTGCGCAGGTCGATCACCTCGACGTCGATGCCTTCCTTCTTCAGCGTCTCGGCGGCGGCCAGCGAATTCGGCACCATCAGACCATAGGTCACGATGGTCACGTCGCTGCCCTCGCGGGCGATATTGGCCTCGCCGAAGGGGATGGCATAGGGCTCTTCGGGAACGTCGCATTCCGACGCGTAAAGGTTCTTGTGCTCAAGGAAGATCACCGGATCGTTGTCGCGGATCGCCTGGATCAAGAGGCCCTTGGTGTCATAGGCGTTCGACGGGCAGACGACCTTGAGACCCGGAATATGGGTGAAGATCGGGGTCAGCATCTGGCTGTGCTGGGCCGCCGCGCGGAACCCCGCACCGCACATCGCACGGATCACCACCGGCGTTTCCGCCTTGCCGCCGAACATGTAGCGGAACTTGGCCGCCTGGTTGTAGATCTGGTCCAGGCAGACGCCCATGAAGTCGATGAACATCAGTTCCGCCACAGGGCGCAGGCCGCAGGTCGCCGCACCGATGGCCGCGCCGACATAGGCACTTTCGGAAAGCGGCGTGTCGATCATCTGCTTGGGATGCTTGTGATACAGCCCCTTGGACACCCCCAGAACGCCGCCCCAGGCGTCATCCTCGCCCGCCGCACCGGCGCCGCCGACGATATCCTCGCCCATCATGATCACCGTGGGATCGCGGGTCATCTCCTGATCCAGCGCCTCGTTGATCGCGTCTTTCATGCTCAATGTACGTGCCATTTCTCTCTCCTTTCTCGTGTCAACGCGTGTCAGTAGGACACGTACACATCGGTGGTCAGTTCGGCGGGGGTGGGCAGCGGGGCGGCCTTGGCCTCGGCCACGGCGTCCTCGATCAGGGTCATGACCTCGGCGTCGATGGCGTCCATCTCGGCATCCGTCAGAACACCGGCCTCGGTCACCTTGGCGCGGAAGATCTTGAGGCAGTCGCGGTTCTTGCGGTTGTCCTCGTTCTCGCCTGGCGCGCGGTAGGTCTGGGCGTCGCCCTCGAAATGGCCGAAGAAACGGATCATCTTGCATTCCAGCAGGGTCGGCCCGCCGCCTTCGCGGGCGCGCTTCACCACCTCGCCCGCCGCTTCGTAGACTGCAAAGAAGTCGGTGCCGTCCACCGTGATGCCTGGCATGCCGAAACCGGTCGCACGGTCGACATAGCTGTCGGAGGCGACCGCATAATCGACCGAGGTTGATTCCGCATAGCCATTGTTCTCCACGACGAAGATCGCGGGCAGGTTCCAGATCGCGGCAAGGTTCATCGATTCCAGCACCGTGCCTTGGTTCGACGCGCCATCGCCGAAAAACGTGATGCCCACGCCGTCATGGCCAAGCTTCTGTGCCGCCAGCGCCGCGCCGCACACGAGCGGCGCACCGGCGCCGAGGATGCCATTCGCACCCATCATGCCCTTGGACAGGTCGGCGATATGCATCGATCCGCCCTTGCCCGCGCAGGACCCGGTCGCCTTGCCATAGATTTCGGCCATCATGCCTTTGACGTCCACGCCCTTGGCGATGCAGTGGCCATGGCCCCGGTGGGTCGAGGCGATCCGATCATGATCCTGCAGATGCATCATGATACCGACGCCTGCGGCCTCTTCGCCCGCGTAAAGGTGGACAAAGCCCGGAATGTCGCCCCGGCCGAAATCGACATGCAGGCGTTCTTCGAATTCGCGGATCGTCTTCATCCGGCGATAGGCTTCAAGAAGCCCGTCTTTTTCCAGTGGGAACGGGTTGCTCATGAGATCCTCCCTTATGGCTGAGCAGTACGCAGCGTCTCGGACGCTGCGCGGGTGAGAAGCCCGTGCCGGGCCGCGTAGGCCATGCAATCGGGCACGTTGACAGTGCGAAAGGCGTCGGTCTGGAGACGGATGCTGACATCGCAAGTCTCGCTGAAGGTCAGTTCGCGTTCGCCATCGAGCGCGAAGGACCCTGCCGACACACTGGGCAGATAGACGGTATCGGGCAGAATGCGTTCGACGCCGCCGATGCCGACCTCTTCGATCAGGCCCGGCGCGATGGGCGCTGTCAGCCGGGTCTTGGCCGTCTCCAGCGGCATCAGGCGCACGCGCCTGCCCTCGGGTGTCTGCCGGTCGAGCGGCGCCAATAGCCCGATGATCGACGACATGCCGATCCCGTCGGGCCGACCGAAGGTGACGAAAAGGTCGCGGAAATTCGCTGTTTTCCAGATTGCCCGCGCCCCGATGAAGCGCTCGGAGACCACGGCCACATCGACCAGTGCGATCTCGCGCTGCTCGTTGACGCGCACCTCCAGTCGCTTGTTATAGGAATAGGCGTATTCGCAAGGCACCTGCCCGGTGACCGCCAGCCCTACCGCCAGGCCGGTGATCGTTGGTTCGCGCAGCTCGGGGAAGGCATTGTTGGTGCCGGTCGACACCCCGGCCACCGGCGTGTTGCCACAGCGCGAGACAACGACACGGTTGGTGCCGTCGCCCCCCAGCACGACAATCGCACCAACCCCCTGATCATGCATCTGCCGCGCCGCCTCGGCGCTGTCGTCAGAGGTGCAGGTCACCGGCATGTCCAGATAGCTGACACGCGGAAACCGCAGATGCCCCAGCCGCGCTTCACGATCGATGGTCCGCATCAACTGGGTGCGGATGCCGCCGTTCTCGGGCATGATCACGACCTCTTCGACGCCGGTGGCCATAAGCCCGGTCAGCATGCGAAGCACGATATTGGCCCGGTCGTTGATCGGCAGATTGCCCGCATGGCTGACGATCCGCCGGATGTCGCGGGCCGAAACGGGGTTGGCGATGATGCCGACTTTGGTCATGGGGGCGGTCTCCTTTCGCTACTCACAAGCAACGATCGTGCCAAACCGGGCAAACAGGCTTTGACTAAGCGGGGTGAGCGGGCCAAGCTGCCCCGATCCCTTGCATCCGGAACGGAATGGCGCACGCGATGCGGCAACTGCAACGCCAGACACAGACCCAGAAACTCGCCCTGACCCAGGCGATGCGCGGTTCGCTGGCCTTGCTGGCAATGGATGCCGAAGAGGTTCTGGACACCATCCGGCGCGAGCAGAGCCGCAACGGTTTTCTGCGGGCCTCTTTGCCGACCCTGTCGACCGGCGGCGTCGGCGCGGTGCGCCCCGATATCGCCCAGCGCGACAGCGCAACCGACGATCTGCTGCGGCAGGTGTCGCTTGTTCGCCTGTCGCCCCGGCAGACCCTGTTGGCGCAGGAACTGGTGCACAGCCTCGACGATCGCGGGTTCCTGCCCGACAGCCCCGCCGAGACCGCCGGATACCTGCGGTGCAGCCTGGCCGAGCTGGACGCGCTGGTGCCGGTCCTTCAGGCGGCGGTTGAGCCTGCCGGTGTCTTTGCCTGGTCGCTTGCCGACAGCTTTCGGCTGCAACTGCTGGCCCGGAACCGGTTCGACCCGCTGATCGAACGGTTACTCGACAGGCTCGACCTGATCGCGCGTCAGGATATCGACGCCATCTGCATCGCCTGCGATGTCGATCGCGAGGACGCCATCGACATGCTCGATGACATTCGCGCCCTGAACCCGGCGCCGCTGGCCCGGCAACCCGATACCCTGCCCGCGCCGGGCGAAGCCGAGCTGATCTTTACCTGCGATAGCGACGGCCAGTGCACGGCGGCGCTGAACGAGGCGGCCCTGCCGCAGCTTCTGACCGATGACGCCCTGTTCTCAGCCACGATGGCGGTGGAAACCGATGCCGGCGCGCAAAGCTATTACCGCGACTGCTATCGCGGTGCGGCCAACATGGTGCAGGCGATGCAGAAACGGGCCAATACCCTGCTGGCCGCGGGGCAGAGCATTGCCGCGCGTCAGACCAAGTTCATCCGGACCGGACGGACGCGCGACCGGTTGCCGCTGACCATGGCCCGGCTTGCCGAAGAGGTTGGCGTCAACAAGAGCACGATCAGCCGGGCATTGGCCAATTGCGGTATCCGGACCGATCTGGGCGTGTTTCCCGCGGCGCATTTCCTCGCGCGCCCGGTCAGTGAGGACGCCCCCGACCGGACTCGCGAACAGGTTCTGCAACGGCTTCAGATTCTGATCCGGTCCGAGGACCATCGCTCGCCGCTGTCAGACGAGGAACTGGCCCGTCAACTGAGCCGGGCGCGACTGGTGGTTTCACGTAGGACCGTTGCCAAATACCGGAAAATGCTCGATATCCCCGGCGCCTATGCACGCAGGCGGGGGGCCCCGTCATGAGCGTGACTGGCCGCGCAATCTGAGCTCATGCGCAGGCAGCCAACCCATGCGCCGCCTGCCCGGCCCATCGCGCCAAAGCGCCGGGTTCGGGTGGCAACCGGGTGGCAAGCCCCCCGGCGAAATCCTCGAACGCGGCCCGGTTCAGATCGTTCAGCCCGACAAGAACCGGGATGTCCAGCGCCAGCGCCTCGGCGATCACCGCGCGAAACCCGCGCCCCTCGGCCTCGTGCTTGCCGAACTTGTTGACGATCACAAGGTCGGTCGCGGGGGTCAGCCGGGCAGTCACCCACCCCACCGCGGTTTCGAGCGCCTCGGGATCGAGCCGGCAGCCGCGCGCCGCCGCCCCGAGGTTCTGGCTGATCCGGAGCACCGGGCCATCCGGCAGGACCTTCACATCCATGTCGCAGGGCCCCGCGTCGGGCCGGTCGGTGTTGATCTGCACGGTGCCGGCCAGCCGCAGGCCCCGGCCGATCAGATCACTGGCCAGCCGGTCGAGGATCAGGTCGGTATCGCCGCGTCCCGGCGCCATCGTATAGGCGAGTTTCATGTCTCGAACCTCAGATATCACTAAACGGAAGGAATTCGACCAGCGCCCCGGCGGGCAGCCGGTCGCAATCGGCGGGCAGGAAGATCAGGCCATCGCAGGCCGGCAGGTCGCCGACGCGCCCCGAATGGGTGGCGCTGCCGAACCCGGCGACCTCGCGCCCCCCGGAATCGAACCCGGTCAGGGTGGCGGGCCGCAGCTCGCACCGGCCCGGCTTGCGACGGATGGGGTCGGCGGTGACCACGTGGCGCCGCGTGTCGCGCGCGGCACTCTCCCCGATCAGGCGACGGATCAGCGCGACGCCAAACACCTGCCATGTGACCAGCGCCGACAGCGGATTGCCCGGCAGGCCCAGCCACTTACAAGGACCAAGGCTGCCGAAAGAGACCGGCTTGCCGGGCTTGATCGCCACCCCGCTGAAATGCAGTTCGGCACCAAGCGCGTCGAGTGCAGGTTTCACGTGGTCCTCTTCGCCGACCGAGATACCCCCGGTGGTCACGATCAGATCGACCTCGGCCGCCATCGCGGCCAGACGATGCGCCAGCGCCGCACGCTGGTCGGGCGCCCGCTCGACATGGACAAGCGCGACGCCCGCGCGACCCAGTGCCGCGCCGAGCATCGGTGTATTCACGTCCCAGATCGCCGCTGCGTCGCGCGCCGCGCCGGCGTCTCTGACCTCGTCGCCAGTTACCAACAGCGCCACGCGCAGGGCGCGGCGCAATGTGACCTGACCGGCCCCGGCGGCGGCGCAGGCCGCGATCTCGCGCGGGCCCAGCCTGGTTCCTGCCCGAACGGCGATCTGGCCCGGCACCATGTCGTCACCCGCGCGGCGGATGTTGAGACCGGGGTCGGGGCGCCTCTGAAAGGTGACGGTGTCGCCGCTCAGGCACGCGTCTTCCTGACGGATCACCGCATCGGCCCCATCCGGGACCGGCGCCCCGGTAAAGATCCGCGCGGCCCCCGCCCCCCCGACCGGGGCCGGAACGGCCCCCGCCGGGATCCGGTCGCTCACCGGAAAGGTCCACGGCCCCTGCCCCGTGAAGACCCGCGTCTGCACCGCATAGCCGTCCATCGCCGAATTGTCGAAAGGCGGGGTCTGCACAGAGGCGACGACCGGTTCCGCCAGCACCCGGCCAGCGGCCCGCATCAGCGGCGCCGTTTCCGTATCCGCGACCGGGGCCGCGTGTTCCGCAATCCGTTCCAGCGCCGCGTCGATGCTGATCAGAGACGCCAGATGCCCGGGCGCGTCACAACCGCAGCCCTGTGTTTCGATCTTTCCCAAAACGGTCATTCTGCGACCTGCCTTTCAAAATGGCCCGGCCCGATCGAGCAATCGAGATTGCGCAATCGCCCGTCCTTGAGCCCATAGATCAGCCCGTGCACGCGGATACTCTCCCTGCGCCCCCAGGCTCTCTGCATGATCGGTGTTTCGGACACCCGCCGGACACCTTCGATGACGTTCAATTCGGCCAGCTTGTCCCGGCGCGCGTCGATATCGTCGCAGCGCGCCAGATCGACCGCATAGGCCCGGGCCAGCCGCCGGATCGGTTCCAGCCAGTGTTCGGCCAGCCCCTGCGCCATGTCCTCGGTCGCGGCCTTGACCCCGCCACAGCCATAGTGCCCGCACACGATGATCTCGCGCACCTTCAAGGCCTCGACCGCGAACTCCAGCGCCGAAAGCAGGTTCATGTCGCTGGAATGGACCACATTCGCGACATTGCGGTGCACGAATACCTCTCCGGGATCGAGCCCCGCGACCACATTGGCGGGAACGCGGCTGTCCGAACAGCCGATCCAGAAGAATTCCGGGGCCTGCTGCGCGGCCAGCCGGGCGAAATAGCCCGGATCCTCGGCATCTCGCGCCTGTGCCCACAGGCTGTTGCGGTCGATGAGGTCATTCAGCATCGGTTTTGTCCTTCAAACGATCGAGACCGCGTCGCTGCATCATCCGCAGCCTGAGTGTCTCGATATCGCGGGCCGTCAGGCGCAGCCGGGCAAAGGGCAGGATGATCGCGTTTTCCAGGATCAGGTGCCGGCGGGCATGGGCGGCAAACCGTGCGAACCCGCTGCGCGTTTCCTCAGAAAGCGCGCTTTCGCCCGCGCTCAATTGCTCCAGATCGGCGATCACGCACGGGGTGTCGTCATCGGCATGGCGATGGTCCGAGGTAAGCCGCGCGATTGCCCTGTCGATCTCGTCCTCGGGCTGGCAGCGGCGGAGAAGCAAGGGAAAGAGGTCCTCTTCCTCGTCCGCCAGATGCAGCGGCAGCTCGTCGCGCAGAAACTCCAGAATGGTCTCTGCCGTGCCCCTATCCGGGGCCTGAGCCCCGGCGAGTGCGTCGAGCTGCGCGCAGATCTCCCTTTCGCGCAAGTGCTCCTCGTGGATGAAATCCAGCGGGTCTTCGAGAAGCGCCGGATTGATCGGAGCGAGGCAGTTGCCTCTTTTCAACTCGCGCGAAGGGGTCTTCATTGGCCCGCCCTCCCGGCGGCTAGACCGGTCGGATATCCGCGCCGGAGATCTCGGCGGACGCGACCAGTCGGTTGACGAAAGCACGGGCCTCGCAGGCCCAGGACGCCTTCTCCATGGCGTCCGAAATCTTCTGGCGCACCGCGTCGAAGGGCAGAACGGCCCCCTCGGCCACCGCATCCATCCGGACGATGTGCCAGCCATGGCGGGTCAGCACCGGGGCACTGGTGATCTCGCCTTCGGCCAGTTTGCGCAGCACCGCCTCGAACTCCGGCACCGTGTCACCCGGACCCAATTGTCCCAGCGCACCGCCCGAGCTTCTGGAGCCGCAATCGCTGTGTTCGGCGGCAAGCTTGGCAAAGCCGCGCGGGTTGCCCGACACCTGTTCGGTCAACGCGACCGCCCGCGCCTGCGCCTGCTCGCGCGCCGCCTTGTCCTGCGGGTCGCAGGCACACAGGATATGCGACACCTCCCACAGCGGCGGGGCGCGAAAGCGCGACGGGTCACGCGCCCATTCGGCGCGCAGATCGTCCTCGGAGGGCGGCGCCACCTCCACCACGGTTTCGAGAAGGCCCCGGATCAGGGCCTCCTCGTCGGTCTCGAAACGCCCCGGCCCCACTTCGGCAGGCTCGGCCCGCAGGCCACGGCGCCGCGCCTCCTGCAACAGCAGCGTGCGCATCGCGACCGCATTCGCGGCCTTGCGCCAGGCGATGCCGGGCTTGCCCTTGGGAGCGTCGTGGTTCTGAGTCTCGGCGGCGACGGCCGCGTGTGGCACGGTCTCGCCGTTGACGACCAGATCGGGGAACAATGCGTGAGCCATCTGCCTACTCCGCCGGACGGCGCACCGAGGCACCGGCGGCTCCGGGCGCGACGACCCGGCGCGCGGGGCTTGCCGGACCGTTGCGTTCCGGCAAGGGCGCGCTGCGACGCGACCGGACGATCTGATAGCCCGGACGTTTCAGCAGATAGCGGAACGGTGCGGCAAAGCCCGAAACGATATGCACGAGGCGGGTGAAGGGGAACACCATGATGATCAGCAGCCCCAGGAACAGATGCAGCTTGAACACCAGCGCCACGCCCGCGATATAGCCCGCCGCGCCGCTGTCAAAGGTGAAGATCCCCTGCGCCCAGGACATGAACTTGACCATCTCGTGACCGTCCAGATGCCCGAGCGAGACAAAGATGGTGCCAAGCCCCAGCACCAGCTGCGCCAGCAGCATGGCCAGGATCGCGATGTCCCAGTTGCTCGAGGTCTGGCGGATGCGCGGATCGGTCCAGCGGCGGTGGAACAGCATCCCGCCACCGGCAAGCGCCATCACGCCAGCGATGCCACCGGCAACCACGGCCAGCGTCTGCTTGGCCCCGTGGCTGATCCCGAGGATGTCGAATACCCAGATCGGGGTGAGCAGGCCGACCAGGTGACCGAAGAAGATCACCAGCACGCCGACATGAAAGAGGACCGATCCGATCACCAGCTGCTTGCGGCGCAAGAGCTGCGAGGAAGAGGATTTCCAGGTGAAGGGGTCGCGCTCATAACGGGCAATGGTGCCCATGATCCCGACGCCCAGGGCGATGTAGGGAAAAATCCCGAAGAGGAAGTTGTGCATCTGTCATGCCTCCCTTATTCCGCCGCCACGTCGGGCGCGGGTGTGATCGGTTGGTCCATCCGCGCAAGAATGTCGCGCGAGATCGGGCAGCCGGCGTTCGGGTCGGGGCCAAAGCGAACCTCGCTTTCCTCCCAGACCTCGTCGAGCGCCTCCAGGTCGTTGGGGTCCACCTCGGGCTGGTCGAGAAGCTCGGCCACCGCCTCGCGGTCGGCTTTCACACCCGAGAGCTGCAAAAGAGCGGCGAACGCGGGCGCATAGGGGCTTTCCCGCCGGACAAGCCGGGCAGACAAGGCCTCGAATATGTGCGCCGCGTCCGCCAAGGTTTCCTGTACTTCTGCAAAGGGACGCATCGACAGGAATTCCAGCAGCACCGGCAGGTGATCCGGCAGTTCCGAGGTAACTGGGTCAAAGCCCCCTGCCCGGTAGGTTTCCAGCAGCGACACCATCGCGCCGCCCCGGTCCCGGCTTTCGCCATGGACATGTTCGAACAGGTTCAGCGACAGGGTACGCGACCGGTCGAAGAGCATCACATACTGCTCTTCGAGATCGTAGATGTCGCGCCCGCCCAGCGCCTCGACCAGCGGGCGAAGGTCGCGGCGGGCGGCGGCGGTCAGCCGGCTGTCGGCGGCAAGAACGCCTCCGATTTCGGGCATCGCCGTCTGCAATTCGCGTGTCGGATAGCTGAGTATCAGCGACAGCGCCTTCAACGTGCGGTCCATCACATCACCTCCGTGGGCATTTTAAGGGGTTTCTTCGACCCGCCGAACAGCGAGCCCTTGGAGACGCCGGTCGAGCATCCGTTGCCGTCGGTAAAGCCGCAGCCGCCGCGCAGATCATAGGCCTCTTCGACCTGTTCGCGATGCGTCGTCGGGATGACAAAGCGGTCCTCGTAATCGGCAAGCGCCATGATCTTGTACATGTCCTCGATCACCCGGCCCGACAGGCCGACCCGCGCGGCGATGGCCTCGTCGCGCACGCCGTCGATGGTCTTGGCGCGCATATAGGCGCGCATGGCCAGCATCCGTTCCAGCGCCTGGGCCACGGGGGCCTCGTCGCCGGCGGTCAGCATGTTGGCGAGGTATCGCAGCGGGATGCGCAGATTCTTCACATCCGGCATCGCGCCATCCATGCCGATGGCCCCGGCCTCGGCCGCGTTCTGGATCGGGCTGAGCGGCGGGATGTACCACACCATCGGCAGCGTCCGGTATTCGGGATGCAGGGGGAAGGCCACTTTCCACTCCATCGCCATTTTCCAGATCGGGCTTTCCTGCGCGGCCTTGATCCAGTCCTCGGGGATACCGTCGGCGCGGGCGGTCTCGATCACCACCGGATCGTTGGGGTCGAGGAACACGCCCAGCTGCGCATCATAGAGGTCCTGCTTGTCCGGCGCATTCGCCGCCTCTTCGATCTTGTCCGCATCGTAGAGCATCACGCCGATATAACGGATGCGCCCAACACAGGTTTCCGAACAGACGGTCGGGTTGCCGCTTTCGATCCGGGGATAGCACAGGGTGCATTTCTCGGATTTGCCGGTCGACCAGTTGTAATAGACCTTCTTGTAGGGGCAGCCCGAGACGCACATCCGCCAGCCCCGGCATTTCTCCTGGTCGATCAGGACGATGCCGTCCTCTTCGCGCTTGTAGATCGCGCCCGACGGGCACGACGCGGCACAGGCCGGGTTCAGGCAGTGTTCGCAGAGACGCGGGAGATACATCATGAATGTATTCTCGTATTCCCCGTAGATCTGCTTCTGGATACCCTCGAAGTTGTAGTCCTGGCTCCGCTTCGAGAATTCGCCACCCAGGATCTCTTCCCAGTTCGGGCCCTTCTCGATCTTCTCGATCCGCTCGCCGGTGATCTTGGAACGGGGGCGCGCCGTCGGGAACGCCTCCATCTCGGGGGCGGATTTCAGGTGGTCATAGTCGAAATCGAACGGTTCATAGTAGTCGTCGATTTCGGGCAGGTCCGGGTTGGCAAAGATATTCGCCAGGATGCGCCATTTGCCGCCCTGTTTGGGTTGCAGCTTGCCGGATTTGGTCCGCTCCCAGCCGCCGTTCCAGCGCGCCTGGTTTTCCCAGTCGGTCGGATAGCCGGTACCGGGTTTGGTCTCGACGTTGTTGAACCAAGCGTATTCGACACCGTCGCGGCTGGTCCACACGTTCTTGCAGGTGACGGAACAGGTGTGGCACCCGATACATTTGTCGAGGTTCAGCACCATGCCGATTTGCGCACGAATTCTCATTCCGCTGCCTCCTTCTGGGTGGCTTCCCGGTCGAGCCAGTCGACCTTTTTCATCTTTCTGACGACGACAAACTCGTCCCGGTTCGCCCCTACGGTGCCGTAATAGTTGAAGCCGTAGGATTGCTGGGCGTAGCCGCCGATCATGTGAGTGGGCTTGGGCACCGCGCGGGTGACCGAGTTGTGGATGCCGCCCCGTTTGCCGGTTTTCTCAGAACCAGGGGTGTTCACGATCTTTTCCTGGGCATGATACATGAAGGTCGTTCCGTCCTTCATGCGCTGGCTCACCACCGCGCGGGCCGTCAGCGCCCCGTTGGTGTTGTAAAGCTCGACCCAGTCGTTATCGACGATCCCGGCCTTCTTGGCGTCGTTCTCGGAAATCCAGATCACCGGTCCGCCCCTGTTCAGCGTCAGCATCAGCAGGTTGTCGGAATAGGTCGAGTGGATGCCCCATTTCTGGTGCGGCGTGATGAAGTTCAGCACCAGGCTGTCGCCCGCATCCTGCACGTCCTTGGTGATCGTCTTCAGATCAACCGGAGGCCGGTAGGACAGGAACCCTTCGCCAAAGGCGCGCATCCAAAGGTGATCCTGATAAAGCTGCTGGCGCCCGGTCAGGGTCCGCCACGGGATCAGCTCGTGCACGTTGGTATAGCCCGCGTTATAGCAGACCTTTTCGCTTTCCAGCCCCGACCATGTCGGCGACGAGATGATCTTGCGCGGTTGCGCGGCGATGTCGCGGAACCGGATCTTCTCGTCCTCCTTGGGCAGTGCCAGATGGGTGTGATCGCGCCCGGTGGCCTTCGACAGCGCCTCCCAGGCCTTGACCGCAACCTCGCCATTGGTTTCCGGTGCCAGCATCAGCACGACCTCGGTCGCGTCGATATCGGTGACGATCTTGGCGCAGCCCTTGGCCGGACCCTCCTCCCACACGCCGTTCAGGTCGCGCAGGTGCTGGACCTCGTGATCGGTCTTCCACGAGATGCCCTTGCCGCCATTGCCAAGTTTGTCCATCAGTGGCCCAAGCGCGGTGAACCGGTCGCCGATCGCGGTATAGTCCCGCTCGACCGCGATATAGTTCGGTGCGGTCTTGCCGGGGATCAGATCGCATTCGCCCTTTTTCCAGTCCTTGACCTGGTCCTGCGCAAGCTCGCCGGGCGTATCATGCAGGATCGGCAAGGCGACAATATCGGTCTCCTTGCCAAGGATCTCGGGCGCGACCTCCTGCACCTTGTAGGCAATGGCCTTGAAGATCTCCCAATCCGACTTGCTTTCATAAGCCGGGTCCACCGCCGCTTGCAGCGGGTGGATGAACGGGTGCATGTCCGAGGTGTTGAGGTCGTTCTTCTCGTACCAGCTGGCCGTTGGCAGCACGATGTCGGAATAGACCGCCGTCGTGCTCATGCGAAAGTCGATGGTCACCAGCAGGTCAAGCTTGCCGCGCGGACCGTCCTTGCGCCATTTGGCCTCTTTCGGCAGTTGCCGGCCCTCCTCGCCCAGATCCTTGCCCAGAACACCGTGATCGGTGCCCAGAAGGTGCTTGAGGAAATACTCGTGCCCCTTACCCGAGGAGCCCAGCAGGTTCGAGCGCCAGACGAACAGATTGCGCGGCCAGTTCTCGGGCGCGTCCGGGTCCTCGCAGGACATTTCCAGCGCGCCGGACTTGAGCTGCTCGGCCACATAGGCCGGGATCTCCTTGCCCGCCGACTTGGCAGCCTTGGCTACCTCGAGCGGGTTGGTCTTGAGCTGCGGCGCCGAGGGCAGCCAGCCCATGCGTTCGGCCCGGATATTGTAGTCGATCAGGCTGATGTCCCAATCGCCCTCGGGGGCGGTGGGCGACAGGATTTCACCCGCCGTCAGCGTCTCGTAGCGCCATTGATCGGTATGGGCATACCAGGCGCTGGTCGAGTTCATGTGGCGCGGCGGGCGGCCCCAGTCGAGCGCAAAGGCCAACGGCTGCCAGCCGGTTTGCGGACGCAGCTTCTCCTGGCCGACATAGTGCGCCCAGCCACCGCCGGACTGACCCACGCAGCCGCACATCACCAGCATGTTGATGACGCCGCGATAGTTCATGTCCATGTGGTACCAGTGGTTCATCGCGGCCCCGATGATGATCATCGACTTGCCACCCGTCTTTTCGGCTGTCTGCGCGAATTCGCGGGCGACGTGGATGATCTTGTCGGCCTTCACGCCGGTGATCTTCTCGGCCCATTTCGGGGTGCCGGGGACGTCCTCGTTGAAGTCGCTGGTCACCCATTCGCCGCCAAGACCACGATCCAGCCCGTAATTGGCGCAGAAGAGGTCAAAGACGGTGGCCACGGCCACGTCGCCCTCGGCGGTCTTGATGCGCTTGACGGGGATGTTCCTGGTCAACACGTTCGGGCGCTTGTCGCCGGTGGTAAAGGCCTCGGTCGCGTCGGCCCCGAAATAGGGGAAATCCACGCCGACCACTTCGTCATGATCCTCGTCGAGGATCAGCGACATCCGCAGCCTTGTATCGGCGCCCGCCGCCTTCTCCTCGAGGTTCCATTCGCCGTCCTCGCCCCAGCGGTAGCCGATCGAGCCGTTCGGCGCGACCAGCGCGCCCGAGGTCTCGTCAAGGGCCACGGTCTTCCACTCGGGATTGTTTTGCTCGCCCAGCTTGCCGTCCAGATCGTCGGCACGCAGGAAACGGCCCGGGATCATCCTGCCGTCCTTCTCCTCGATCTTCACCAGCATCGGGAAGTCGGAATACTTGCGGCAATATTCCTCGAAATACTCGGCCTGACGGTCGAGGTGGAATTCACGCAGGATGACATGGCCAAAGGCCATCGCCAGCGCCGCATCGGTGCCCTGTTTAACGTTCAGCCAGACATCACCGAACTTGGCGGCCTCGGAATAGTCGGGACAGATGACCGCCGACTTGGTGCCGCGATAGCGGGCCTCGGTATAGAAATGCGCGTCCGGCGTCCGGGTCTGCGGCACGTTCGAGCCCCAGAGCAGCAGGTAACCGGCATTGTACCAATCGGCCGATTCCGGCACGTCGGTCTGTTCACCCCAGGTCATGGGCGAGGCCGGCGGCAGGTCGCAATACCAGTCGTAGAAGGACATGCAGACACCGCCCATCAGCGACAGATAGCGCGAGCCGGCAGCGTAAGAGATCATCGACATGGCCGGAATGGGCGAGAAGCCGAAGATGCGGTCCGGGCCATAGGTCTTGGCGGTATAGGCATTCGCCGCCGCGGTGATCTCGGTCGCCTCGTCCCAGCTGGCGCGCACAAAGCCGCCCTTGCCGCGCGTCTCGACATACGAGGCGCGCAGCACCGGATCGTTCTGCAACCGGGTCCAGGCCTCGACCGGCGTCATCGTCTCGCGCATCTTGCGCCAGACCTTCAACAGCCGACCGCGCACCAGCGGGTTCTTTACCCTGTTGGCGCTGTAGAGATACCAGCTGTAGGACGCGCCCCGCGCACAGCCGCGCGGTTCATGGTTGGGCAGGTCGGGACGGGTGCGCGGGTAATCGGTCTGCTGGGTTTCCCAGGTCACGATCCCCGACTTGACGTAGATCTTCCACGAACACGATCCGGTGCAGTTCACCCCATGGGTGGAACGCACGACCTTGTCATGCCGCCAGCGGTTTCTGTAGGTGTCCTCCCAGTCGCGGTTTTCGCGCGTGACCTGGCCGTGGCCGTTCGAGAACTGTTCCAGTTCGTTGGACTGGAGGAAGTTCAATCTGTCGAGCAGATGGCTCATCTGTGTTATCTCCTGAGGCTGGCCGGGCGCGCGATGGCGCGCACCCGGTGGCGTTACTGGCTCAGCACGGAACCGGTGCGTTCTTGCGGCTATAGAAGATCCAGGTGATCGCGACGCAGATCACGTAGAAGATCAGGAAACCCCAGAGCGCGCCGTTGGGGGCTCCGGTCATGCTGATCGAGGTGCCGTAGAACTTGGGGATGAAGAAGGCGCCATAGGCCGCAATCGCCGAGGTGAAGGCGATGATCGCGGCACTTTCGCGCTCGGCCTGTTTCAGCGTCGCGGCCTCGTCCAGCTGCGGCATCAGGCGCGGTACTTCCTGGCGCATGATCGAGGGGATCATCTGGAAGGTCGAGGCGTTGCCGACACCGGTCAGGAAGAACAGCGCCATGAAGCAGGCGAAGAAGCCCCAGAAATTGCCGGCCGGGTTGGCCTCGGACGGCAGGAACTGAAGCACGCCCCAGACCGCCACGATCATGCCGAGGAAGGTCCAGAAGGTCACGCGGCCACCACCGAACTTGTCCGAGACCCAACCGGTCGCGGCGCGGCTGAGCGCACCGACAAGCGGGCCGAGAAAGGCGTATTGCAGCACGTTCACATCGGGGAACTGGGTCTTCATCAGCAGCGGGAAACCGGCGGCATAGCCGATGAAGCTGCCAAAGGTGCCGGTGTAGAGGATGCACATGATCCAGTTGTGCTTGCGCGAGAAGATGATCGACTGTTCCGAGAACGAGGCCTTGGCATCGGCGATGTCATTCATGCCGAACCAGGCGGCAATGGCGCTGAGGGCGATGAAGGGCACCCAGATGAAGCCCGCGTTCTGGATCCAGAGTTGGCTGCCATCGCCCAGCGTGACCGGCTCACCGCCGATTGCGCCGAACACGCCCGCCGTGATCACCATCGGCACCACGAATTGCATGACCGACACGCCCAGATTGCCCAGACCCGCATTCAGCGCCAGCGCGTTGCCCTTGGTTTTCTTGGGGTAGAAATAGGCGATATTGGCCATCGACGAGGCAAAGTTGCCGCCGCCAAAACCGCACATCAGGGCCAGCACCAGAAACATCACGTAAGGCGTTTCGGGGTTCTGCACCGCAAAGCCGATACCCAGTGCCGGCAGCAGCAGCGAGGCGGTTGAAATGGCGGTCCATTTCCGCCCGCCGAAGATCGGGATCATGAAGCTGTAGAAGATCCGCAGCGTTGCGCCGGACAGGCCCGGCAGCGCCGCCAGCCAGAACAGCTGGCCGGTGGAATAGTCGAACCCGATGGCGGGCAGTTTGGCCACGACGACCGACCAGACCATCCAGACCGAAAAGGCCAAAAGCAGGTTGGGGATCGAAATCCAGAGGTTGCGCGTTGCGACCGCATGGCCGCGGTCCTTCCAGAACTGCGGGTCTTCGGGGCGCCAGTCGATCAGGGTGTGGCCCTGCTGGGCGGCCTGTGCTGTTGTGGTTGCCATGGGTGGTTCCTCCGCTATGGCGTGTCTGTGTTTGGCCGCCCGCACCCCGTGCGGGCGGCGCTGTTTCATTGGGCCGGCTGGACGCCGCCGTTCTTGCGTGCAATCGCGGCAAGACCCTCTTCGAGCTCCGCATTGGCCTTTTCGGCGCGGCGGCGCAGGTTCTCGATATTGGCGGCGGCGAAATTGGCGCGCTCTTCATCTTCCTGCCTGGTCGAGAAGCGGACGAAGAAGGCCAGGAACGAGGCGCAGCTCACCACGATGCCGAGGATCAGGAAGGCTTCGGACCAGTCCACCATGTTCTTGAACAGGAAGCCCGCCAGAACCGCACCGGCATTGCCGCCCGCGCCCACCACACCGGCCACCGCGCCCAGCGCCTTCTTGTTGACGAAGGGGACCACGGAATAGGTCGCGCCCTCGGCCATCTGCGTGAACAGCGAGAAGACGATCAACGCCGGAAGGGCCAGGAACAGGACCTGCATCTGGCTGAAGATCATCAGCGCGATGCCTTCGAACAGGATGCAGACGAACAGCCAGAAGGCCCGGCCCTTGAGGCCCCAGAGCGATCCGAAGTTGTCGCCGAACAGGCCGCCCAGCGTACGGGCAAAGATGTTCATCAGGCCGAACGAGGCGGCGACGAAACCGGCGGTCACAAGGCTCAGGTCGAAATAGTCGAAGAAATAGAGCGCGGCGACGTTATTGACCGTCAGCTCGATCCCGAAACAGGCCCCATAGATGACGAACAGCACCCAGACACGCGGGTCCTTCAGCGCCTGCATGTAGTTGCCGGTGACATTCTTCTTCTCTTCCATCCGGCCCTGCGCGCGCAGGTCGTCGAAATTGCCGTCGGGCGCGTCCTGGGTCAGGAAGTAATAAGCGATCCCCACGAGGAAGATGATGACACCCACCACGACCATGGCCAGCCGCCAGCCCATCGCCTCGGAAAAGCCGAAGCCCACGACGAAGACCGAGAACAGCAGCGGCATGACAAACTGCGTGACACCGCCACCCAGGTTGCCCCAGCCCGCCGAGGTCGCATTGGCCTGCCCCACCACGTTCGGGGCGAACATCACCGTCGTATGGTATTGCGTGATGACAAAAGCCGCCCCGATGCCGCCGATCATGACCCGGAACAGCAGGAAGGATTCAAAGTTCCAGCTGAGCCCGATCCCCATCACCGGAAAGGCGCCAAGCAGCAGCAGCCAGGTATAGGCCTTGCGCGGCCCGATGCGGTCACAGAGCCAGCCGATGAAGAACCGGGCAAACACCGTGATCGCGACCGAACCAATGATCGCCCAACCGATCTGGTCCTTGGTCAGTTGCAGTTCGTCGCGCACCACGCTCATCAGCGGCGCGATGCCGAACCATGCGAAGAAGCAGGAAAAGAATGCGAACCACGTCATGTGGAACGTTCTGATCTGCACCATCTTCACGTTGAAGAAATTCGACCACAGCGCTGTGGCCTTGTTCTGTAGCTCCATCGGCTGTCCCTCCAGTCTCTGACAGTCTGCGCATGGCGGACTGCTTTGGCTGGGGGCAGAGGGCGCCTCTTTGTGGTCAGATTGCTTGATTCAGATCAAGTGTTCCAAAAAATGCTGCAAAATAAATGGCTTGAAGAAATTTGTCATGCTACGACATACGAGGTATCAAGGGGTAAGGGGACGTGGATCAATCAAATGATTGATTCTTATCAATCGAGATATTGATATTTATCAAGAGGTGGATGCAGATGCGCCTAGGTATGCCCGAGTCGGATTACCCGGACATCCGGGGACTTCACCTGTTCGAGGACATGTCGGATGAGCATTTCCTGTCGCTCATGCGCGGCGCCTATGTGCAGAATTTCCCGCCTCAGATCGAATTGATCACCGAGGGCGAGCCCAGCGATTTCCTGCATATCGTGCTGTCCGGCTCGGTCGATCTGTTTTCGGGCTGGAACAACCGCGAGAGCAGCCTGGCGACGGTGCGACCGATCTCGACCTTCATCCTTGCGGCCACGGTGCGGGACGCCCCCTACCTGATGTCGGCGCGCACACTGGAAAAAAGCCGGATCGCCCTGATCCCCAGCCAGGATGTGCGTAACGTCTTTGACACCGATCCCGCGTTTGCCCGCGCCATCGTCCGGGAACTGGCCCAGGCCTATCGTCGCAAGGTCAAGACGATGAAGGATCTCAAGCTCAGATCCTCGCTGGAACGGCTGGCCAATTACCTGTTGCGTCAGCAAGGCCGCTGCGACGGGGCGACCCAATTCGACCTCCCCTTCGAAAAATGGCGTTTGGCCTCGCTTCTGGGCATGACCCCCGAGAACCTGAGCCGGTCATTCAAGAGCCTTCAGCCCTATGGCGTGCTGGTCGAGGGCAACCGGATCACCATCACCGATCAGGCGCAGCTCGAACGCTTTGCCAGACCCAGCCCGCTGATCGACGACGACAGGACCTGAGCGGCGGGGATGGCGGCAGGCGCCGCCGTGCCGCTACCAGATCTGTTTGAAGGTCGCCGGCGTGCCGGGCTGAGCTGCCCGGGGCAAGCCCGAGGCCTGCACGGACAGGCCCGCCGCAAGATCGCGCACTAGCGCCAGCGCCGCGGTCAGTTGGCCGTTGGAAAAGGCCGACAGGACCGCGATCGCCTCGGCCCGATGACCGGCGTCGAGCGCGGCCCCGGCCACACGCAAATGCGCCTGAGTCAACTCGGACAGCCGCGCCTCGCGCCGGTCAAAGGCCTGATGCACCGGCGCAAGCGCGGCCTCGCCCAGCAACTGCATCAGATACATCAGGCGCTTGCAGTCCTGAAAGGCGCCCACGCTGGTCTCGTTGAACTGCGGCACCAGCGACACGGTATCGTGGCCGCCGCTGACCGCCTTGCGCAAATCCAGGAACCGGTGCGACTCGCCGGTGGTCAGATAGCGGTGCGGCCCGTATTCCGGCGGGATCTCCTCCTGCCCCAGAAAGACCGGAGAGAACGGTGCCGACAGTGCCCCGCAGGCCGCATGCCACATGCAGGTCAGCGCCGGGTCCGCGACGCGCCGCAGTGGCACGACCTGGCCATACCCCGCCGTGTCGCCGGTCAGCTTCTCGGTGCGCACGGCCCAGATCATGTCCTCCAGACCGATCTTGCCGGGCCGGGCGGCGCGGGCCTGCATCTCATCCTCGATCCAGCGGATCCCGTCCCAGCGCCCCTTGCCGTCGCCATAGACCGCGTTGGCGTCGAAGGGCCCGGCCTCGTACCAGCCGCGTTCACGTGCAAAGCTGACGAAATTCGGCGACCACAGGAAATCGGGGTGACCGGGTTCGTCCACCGGTACCTCGAGCACATAGCCGGGGCGCGAGGCACGGATGCTGTCGGGGCCAAGCCGTTCGGCCACCCACAGCCCCTGCCCGCCGGCGAACTGGATCATCACCCAGGCCTCGTCCGCATCGGCGAAGATATGGGAATTGCCGCCATAGGTCGCCTCGCCATGGTCCGCGATCAACGCGGCGCAGAGCGTGACCGCGTCCCGCGCACTGGTGGCGCGCTCCAGTACGGTGCGGGCCAGGTCGCTATAGGTGAAGCCGGCCTGATCATTGGGGGTCATGTCCCGCAGTTCCTGCCGCGAGGTAGACCAGACGTCGCGCACCGCCACACCGGCGGCATTCACACCGCCATTGGTGATCGGCGCGGGCACGCCCAGATAATAGGAATAGCTGACCCGCATGTGTGCTTGCGTCCGGGGCACCTGTGGCACCGTGATCCTGCGGCCCGGCATGTCGGCTTCGGGGCCGACGCCCACTTCGATGGTGGCGCCCTCGGGGTGCTCCGCCGCTGCCACGATCTCGAGCCAGTGGGACGAAGGTTCATCTCCGTATCCCGCCAGCCAGGCATGGCCGGTCCGGCTGTGGGACTTACCGACATAGATTGCATAGCTCATGCGTGATGGTCTCCGGTTGCGGCAGCGCTGCGGCGGGAACGCCGGATCTGCCGCCAGGTTTCGCGCGCCGCGCTGGCCCCGCTCGTTTCGGAACCGCCCGACCGGTTGTCGCTCAGATTGGCCGGGGCGGCAAGGCTGTGCCCCCGCCCGCAGAGGGGATGGCAGTCATCCGGGACCCGTCTGCTGTGCCCATGCACCGGGGAAATGACAGCGATGAGCCGCGCTTGCGCCCTCCTGCCAGGCCGGGACCTCGGTCGCGCAGCGCGATTGGACAAAGGGACAGCGGGTATGGAACTCGCACCCGGCGGGCCGCCGCAGGATACTGGGCGGCTCTCCCAGCAACGCGATGCGCATCAGCTGCGCATCGGGATCGGGTTCGGGATTCGCGGCCAGCAGCGCCAGCGTATAGGGGTGCTGCGGCGCCGAGAACACCGCCTCGGTCTCGCCCTCCTCGACCAGCTTGCCCAGATACATGATGCCTACCCTGTCGGTGATGTGGCGGACCACGTTCAGGTTGTGGGTGATGATCATGATCGCCAGGCCCAACTCGTCCTGAAGCCGGGCCAGCAGGTTCAGCATCTCGCCCTGGATCGACACATCGAGCCCTGCCGTCGGTTCATCCGCGATCAGCAGTTTCGGGTTCAGCGCCAGCGCCCGCGCCACGCCCACCCGCCGCGCCTGACCGCCGGAAATCTGATAGGGATAGCGCGCCGCGAATTCCGGCGGCAGGCCGACCATGGCCAACAGACGCCTTGCCTCGGCATCCAGATCACGATCCGTCATGCCCTGAATACGGAACGGCTCGGTAATCAGCGACTTGATCGACAGGCGCGGAGACAGCGAGCCGATCGGGTCCTGGAACATCATCACGATCTCGCGGCGCAGCTTGCGGAACTGCGCCTCGGGCAGGTCGCGCAGCTCTTGCCCGCGATAAAGGATCGAGCCCCCCGAGGCGTGGTGCAGCCCCGCCACGGCGCGCGCCAGCGTGGTCTTGCCCGAACCGCTTTCGCCGACGATGCCATAGGTGCGGCCCTCTTCGATCTTCAGACTGACGCCCGAGACCGCCTCGATACTGCCAGCGCTGCGGAAGAGGCCTCCGCGCAGGCCGAACCGGACCACGACGTCGTTGAGTTCCAGAAGCGCATTCATGCGGTCACCCCCGCCCCGACAAGATGACAGGCCGCCCGATGCCCGCCCGTGACATCCGCCATCGCGGGCCGCGCCGCACAGGCAGCGTGTCGCTGCGAACAGCGCTCGGCAAAGATGCAACCGCCAGGCAATTGCACCAGATCGGGGATGGTGCCCGGAATCGTCGGCAGGTTGCGGGTCTTGATCTTGATATGGCCGGGGTCGCATTCCAGCAAAGCGCGGGTATAGGGATGGGCCGGCTGGTGAAACACATCGCGCACCGATCCGGTCTCGACCACCTCGCCCGCATACATCACCACCACCTCGTCACAAAGCTCGGCGATCACGCCGAGGTGGTGCGAGATGAACAGCACGCCGCAACCGATCTCGTCCTGCAAGTCCCGCAGCCGCTCGATGATCTGCACCTCCAGCGTGGCGTCCAGCGCGGTGGTCGGCTCGTCCGCAATCAGAAGCGACGGCTTGGCCATCAGCGCCATCGCGATGGCGATACGCTGACGCATTCCGCCGGAAAATTCGAACGGGTACTGGTTCAGCCGCGCCTGCGCGTCCGGGATACCCACGAGCGCCAGCATCTCGGCGGCGCGCTTACGCTTGTCCGCCTTCGACAGGCGGTCGCGATACTGGATATCCATCATCTGACGCCCGACGGTCAGCACCGGGTTATGGGTCTGCATCGGATCCTGAAACACCATCGAGATCTCGGTGCCGCGCAGCGCACGCATCTGCGCTTCGGTCTCGGCCAGCAGGTCACGCCCCTGAAACCGCACCTCGCCCGTGCCGACCCGCGCGTTGGGTGCCATCAGCCGGATGATCGCGGAAATGAGCGTGGACTTGCCGCAGCCGGACTCTCCGACGATGCCGACGATCTTGCCCTCGGGCACGGTCATCGAAACGTCCCTCAGCGCCTTCAACTCGCCGCGCGGGGTCGCATAGCCGACCGACAGGTTGCGAATATCGAGAACAGCCATCACTTACCCCCCTTGCCGCGCAGTTTCGGATCGACCACGTCCCGCAGCGCCTCGCCCAGAAAGGTAAAGCCGATGGTGGTCAGGATCAGCGGAATGCCCCCCGCGATGATCAGCCAGGGTGTGTTGCGGATCAGGTTATAGCCGTCATTGAGCAGCGAGCCCCAGGACGGCGTCGGCGGTTTCACTCCCATGCCCAGAAAGGAGAGGCCCGCCTCCAGCCCAACCACCGTCGGGATATCCATCGCCGCAAGTACCGCCAGCGGCCCCAGCACGTTGGGCAGGATATGCACCGCCATGATCCGGGGCGTCGAGGCACCCAGCGATTTCTCGGCGGTGATGAATTCGGCTTCTTTCAGCGACTGGGTCAGGGTGCGCACCACCCGCCCATAGGTGGGGATCGAGGTCACCATGATCACAACGATCACCGTGTTCAGGCTTGGCCCCACCAGCGCCACCACCGCCAGCGCGAACATCACGGTCGGAAACGACCGGATGGTGTCGAACAAGAGCACGATCAGGTTGTCGAGCCATTTCGGTCCATAGCCCGCGATCATCCCCAGCAGCAGGCCGAAGAAAATCGCCCCGCCAATGGTCGGCAGTGCCACCTGCAAGGCCACGCGCCCGCCCCAGATCACCCGGGAAAACGTGTCGCGCCCCAACTGGTCGGTGCCCATCAGATGCGCCGCGCTCGGCCCCTGCAACCGGTCCGGCACATTGAGCGCAATCGGGTCATAGGGTGCGATCCAGGGTGCAAAGATGGCCGAAGCGAGGATCAGCACCACGATCACCAGCCCGGTCAGCCCCAGCGGGTCGCGCACAAGGTGGTAGAGGATTTCACCCAGTTCGGACCGGGGCTTTGGCATCGTTGTATCGGTCATGTCCCTGCCCTCATTTCCCGGCCCGGATCCGCGGATCCAGAATGGCGTTGACGATGTCGGCCAGCGTGGTCGAGGCGACAAAGATCAGGGTGGAAAACAGGACCGAGCCCATCACCACAGGGTAGTTGCGGGTGGTGATACTGTCGATCACCAGCTTGCCCAGGCCGGGGCGCGAGAACACGATCTCGGTAAACACCGCCGCCGACAGCAAAAACCCCATGCCGACCCCGATCACCGTGACCGTGGGCAGGATGGCCAGCCGCAGCGCATAGCCGAACACGATCCGCCGCTCGGGCAGGCCAAAGGCGCGCGCGGTGCGGATATGGCCTTCGCCCATCACCTCCAGCATCGAGGCCCGCACCAGGCGTGCGATATAGCCCACCCAGCTGAGGCCGATGGCCAGGCTCGGCAACACCAGATGGTGCAGCTGATCGCCCCAATCCCCCGCATCCCCGGCCCCGATGGCCGGGAACCATTGCAGTTTCACCGCGAAGATCAGCAGGGAATAGAGCGCCACCACAAAAGCAGGCACCGCGATCACCGAAACCGACAGGATACCGGTCAGCCGGTCGCCCAGCGAATTGCGGTTCACCGCCGAATAACAGCCAAGCGCGATCCCCAGAACCGCGGACCAGCCGATCGAGAACAGGATCAAAGTCAGCGTAAAAGGTACCTGCCCCAGCACGATCTCTGTGACGGGCCGGTTGGAAAACACATCCATCCCCAGATCGCCGCGCAGCATGTTGGCAAAGAACAGACCGATCTGGACGATCAGCGGCCGGTCCAGCCCCATCCGTGCCTCAAGTGCCTCCCACATCTCGGGCGTGGCGCGCGGCCCCAGCATGGTGGACACCGGATCGCCGGGGATCATGTGCACGATCAGGAACAGCGAGGACACGGCCAGAACCGTGATCACCGCCGCCAGCCCGATCCGTTTGAAGATGAAGGACAGCATTGGGTACCCCGTCTTTCAGGGAAAAGAAGGGGGCACAGCTCTGCCTGCGCCCCCAACGGCCTCAGGGAGAGGTCTCAGGCCGTGCCGAAATAGCGGTACAGAGGCAGCCCATCGGGACGCAGCGCCGGGGTGACAGTGTCGCGATGGATCACCGGCGTCGCCTCGTGGGTCAGGAACTTGTAGGCGCCGCTTTCCTCCATCAGGTCCTGTGCGCGGGCATACATCGCCGCGCGCGCGGCCGGGTCGCCCTCGGACTGCGCCGCCAGATGCAGCTTGTCGAACTCTTCCGACCGGAACCGCTCCCAGTTCCACACGCCCGCCTGCTCGGTAATGAACCAAGAGGTTGCGTAGTATGGGTCCGGTGTCATCGAATAACGGTTCAGCACCAGTTCCAGATCCTCGTTCGACCCCAGCTCCCAGAAGGTCGCGCCCTCGTGCAGACGGATTTCCAGCGTTACGCCGATGGCCGCCAGATTGGCCTGGATGATCTGCGCCGCCGTCACGTTTGCCGATTTGTTCAGCACGTCGATGGCCAGCGAAACCCCGGCCTCGCCGGACTCGGCCATCAGCGCCTGCGCCTTGTCCAGATCCGCCGCCACACCGGTCAGCGGCGCGTCGCGATGTCCGGCCAGGCCCGGCGCGATGATCCCGGTCGACGGTTCCGCCGCTCCGAAATAGGCTGCCGCCATGATCGTCGGCACGTCAATCGCATGCTGGATCGCCTGCCGCAGTTTCAGATTGCCCAGCTTCGGATTGTCCAGATTCATCCCCACCCAGACATAGTAGAGCGACGGGAATTCCTCCAGCGTCGCCCCCGCGATCGGGTTCGACTTCAGCCGCTCGACACTGTCCAGGCTGACGCGGGTAAAGTCGATCTCGCCCGCCTCGAACGCGATCTCGGCGGCCTTCTCATCGTCGATGTGGTAGATCTGGATCTCGTCGAACGCGGCCGGGTCGCCCTTCCAGTCGGGGTTGCGGCGAAGGGTAGTTTTCTGCTTCGGCTCCCAGCCCGCATGCAGATAGGGGCCCGAGGTCGCCACTGGCTGGGTGTCGATCTTGCCGCCGACGCTGTCAAACGCGGCCTTGGACACGATATTGCCCGCGATATACGGCAGCGTGATCGACCACAGCGGCTGGAACGCGTTCTTCAGCACGATGGTGCCGGTCCGCTCGCCCGTCACCTCGACATGGCTGAGCGGCCCCCAGTCGGGCTTGTTGGTCGATTCCAGTGTATCGTCGATGATCCGCTCGAACGAGAACTTGACGTCCTCGGCGGTCATCGCGCCGAACCCGCCGGTGAACCCGATATCGTCGCGCAGGGCAAAGTTGATATGGGTGTCGTCTGCCTGCTCGATCATCGCGGCGGCGTCCAGTTGCCAGCCCCATTCCCGGCCCGGCTTGTACTGGATCAGCTTGTTGTAGATCGCGGCGTGGATCTCCTCGTCCACCACGCCCTGGCTAAATGCCGGGTCCATCGAACGGATATCGGCATAGGTGCGGGTTCTGAGCACCCCGCCCGATGCATGCGCCGGACGCGCCGGCAACAGCCCCGCCGCCGCCAGACCGCCCAGCGCGCTTGCCCCTTTCAGAAAGGACCGGCGGGGCAACCCGACACGTGTCCAGGAAATGTTGGCTCCGTTCATCTCTTGTCTCCCTGTCAAGATATCGCGCCGGTTCTGCGGCGGAGTCGGAGCGATTGAGACGCCAAGCCGGAATTTCGCGCAATTGAGCGGGCAGACGCGATCTGACGCGACTTTATGCTGTTCAGCATACAAATCGCTCAATAAACTGGCCTAAAACCCGAAGGGAGTTCGCGGGAATGGAGACCGACAGCTTTGCGACCAATCTCAGACTGTTGTGCTCGACCGAATCTTCGGTTTCCGAGCTTTGCCGCCGGATCGGGGTGAATCGCCAGCAATTCAGTAAATACCTAAGCGGCGCGGCGCGGCCATCGCCCGCCAACATGCGCAAGATCGCCGTGCATTTCGGGGTCAGACAGGCAGAGTTCCTGCTGCCGACCGAGGAATTTGAGGCGCATCCGTCAGTCGCTGGCAAGCTGGCCGGCCCGCAGATGCAGCGTCCGGACGGGGGCGGCTTCTTTTCCGCCTTTCGCGGTCAGACCCTGCCGCTGCGCCGGTATCTGGGCTATTACCTCAGCTATTTCCTGACCCAGACCTGGGAAAACTCGATCGTCTGCGCACTTGTGTGTCTGGACGAACACGAGGGGCTGGTGCGCAGCCGCTCGCTGGAACGTTCGATCGACCCCGACGACGGCAGCCTGTACCTGTCGAAATATGACGGGCGCGTGGCGATGCTGGGCAATCGCATCTTCGTGATGGAATATCAACGGTTAGCGCGGGATGCCCTGGTCGAAACGGTGCTCCATCCCGTCGGGCGGGGGCAGCTGCAATATCTGCGCGGCACGACATTCGGAATCAGCAGCCGGCAGAGACTGCCCTTCACCTCTCCGGTGGTGTGGCGCTATCTGAACGATTTCACCTCGTTGCGCGACGCAATGCGCCAGGTCGGGCGATATGACATCAACTCGGCCAAACTCGACCAGCGTGCCCGGTCGATCCTGCTGGGGGCCCGCGAGGCAAATGCCGAGGGGTTTGTGATGCCGGGGCGGCCCGGATAGCCGCACAACCGACAGCCCGCCCCGAGGGTGGCGCGCTTACCCCGACCCCATCAGCGGCCTCAAGCTTAGCGTCGCCGGTATCCGGCGCCCTTCGACCAGAACCGAACAGGCCCGCTGTTCGAGATCGCGGCGCCCGCCGCCCTCGGGCGGCGAGACCATGGCCAACCCGATGGCGGTGCCGGTCTGGGCACTGAAGGCGGCACTGGTGACAAACCCCGCAACGGTATCGCCCATCAGGACCGGCTCGTTGTGGTGCAGCAGCGCGTCGCCCTCGGCCAGCCGGACCGAACAGAGGAACGGACCCGCGCCCCCGGCCTTGCGCTCAAGACAGGCATCGCGCCCGACAAAGGGGACCGCCTTGTCCGGTTTGCAGACAAAGCCCAGCCCGACCTGATGCGGCGCCTCGGTATAGGCCATATCATGGCCCCAATGGACAAAACCCGCCTCGATCCGCAGCGCGTTCAGGGCCTCGCCCCCCACCAGACGCAAGCCAAGGGGGGTGCCGGCCTCCATCAGCGTCTCGAACACATGTTCGGAGAAATCGGGGGTAACGAAGATCTCCCAGCCCAGATCGCCGGTATAGGACAGCCGCTGGGCAAAGACCGGGGCATGGCCGATGTGGAAATGGGCAAGACTGTTGAACGGGAAAGCCGCGTCCGACAGGTCGGCATCCGCAACAGTGGTCAGAATCTCGCGCGATTTCGGACCGCAGAGCGAGAGCACCCCAAAGGACGGGGTGACATCGCGCAGGCGCACATCCTCACCCGGCTGGATCAGTCCGCGCAGGTGGTCGCGGTCGCGCCGGGTATGCGAGATCGCGCTCATCACCATGAAACTGTCGGGACCATGGCGGGCAACGGTCACGTCGCTTTCGATGCCGCCGCGCGCGTTCAGCATCAGCGTATAGGCCACCCGCCCCACCGGCAGGGACATGTCGTTGGTGCAGGCGCGTTGCAGAAACGTCTCGGCGTCGCGCCCCTCGACCATCAGCTTGCCCAGCATGGAATAGTCGATAAGGCCCGCCGCGCCGCGCACCGCGCGCTGTTCGGCCTGTGCATGGTCGAACCAGCCGGGGCGAAAGAAGGAATGGTGATAGATCGGCGCGACGCCAGCGGGGGCGAACCAGCCCGGACGCTCCCAGCCCTGCACCTCGGCATAGGCGGCGCCTTGGGCCTTCATCACGTGGTAAAAGGGCGTGCGTCGCAGGCCCCGCGCGGATTGCCGCTGCCGTCCGGGCCAGTGCATCGCATAGGTCAGCACCAGCGTTTCCGGGCAGCGTTCCCGCAGATAAGGGTCGCGCGCCTGCCAGTCCTCGATCCGGGCCGGGTCCATCTCGGACAGGTCCATGGTGGGATGGCCCGCCATGATCCAGTCGGCCACCGCCCGGCCCGCGCCCGACCCTGACTGGATGCCGGTCGAGTTGACCCCGGCCAGCACGAAATACCCCTTCAGATCGGGGGCTTCGCCCAGGGTGAAGCGGCCATCATGGGAATAGCTTTCAGGGCCGTTGAAGAAGGTGCGAATACCCGTCTCTTGCAGGATGGGCACCCGGTTCATGGCAAGTTCCAGCACCTCCATCACGTTATCCTCGACGAAGGGGAGACTGTCGAACTCGAAACTCTCGGGGATGCCGCCGGTGGCCCAGGGTTTGGCCTGGAAATGCGCGAAACCAAACAGCAGCTTGCCTGCGTCCTCTTTCCAATAGGTGCCGTCGCAGTAAGAGCGCAGCACTGGCAGGTCGGCAGGCAGGTCAGGGATCGGCTCGGTGACCAGATAATAGTGCTCGCAGGCATGGAGCGGCACGCCGACACCGTTCTGGCGGCCCAGATCACGCGCCCACATGCCGCCACAGTTGACCACGAAATCGGCGGTGATGGTGCCGTGATCCGTGCGCACGCCGGTCACGCGGCCATTGGCGGTCAGCACCTCCTCGACCTTCACATTCTCGCGGATCGTGGCGCCGTATTTGCGCGCGCCACGCGCCAGAGCCTGGGTCAGGTCGACCGGGTTGGCCGACCCGTCCGAAGGCATGTGGATGCCGCCCAGCACGCCATCGGAGTTCATCAACGGCCAGCGCTCGGCGATCTCTGCCGTCTGCATGTAATGCGCCTCTACCCCGAAAAGGCGCGCGAAATCGGCCTTTCGCTTCAGCTCGGCCATGCGCTCGTCATTCAGCGCGATGGATATCGAACCCGATTGGCGGAAACCGGGGTTCTGTCCGGTTTCCGCCTCGATCTCTTGCAACAATTCAACGCCATAGCTGGCAAAGGCGGTGGTGGCATGGCTGCCCTGCAATTGCCCGACCAGCCCCGCCGCGTGCCAGGTGGTGCCGCTGGTCAGGGTCTTGCGTTCCAGCAGCACGACATCGCTCCAACCGTTCTTGGCCAGGTGATAGGCCACCGAGCAGCCCATGATGCCGCCGCCGATGATGACAACGCGGGCCTTGTCGGGAAGCGGAGTGGTCATTTGCTTGATCCTGTCTTGAATTCGGGGATTGGGTGCGGTGGGTCAGCCGGTCGCGAACAGGCGACCGGCGCCCTCTGGCGCGCCGTCAAGCCCCGCCAGCCGCATCAGGTGCCAGGCCAGAACCTGGTTCGAGGCGATCACCGGTTTGCCAATCCGCGCCTCGGCCTCGGCGATCACGTCGAGAGCGCGCAGGCTGGTGCAGGAGACGAACACACCCTCCACCTCGTCACGCGCGCCGATGGTCGCGACGGCATCAAGAATGCTCTGCGCCGAGATCCGGGCCACGGTGAAATCGTCGGACTGGTTGAACGAGGCAACCGCCACGGTTTCGAACCCCGAGGCGCGCAGATTGGCCTGCATTTCCAGCGTCACCTCGGGCGGATAGGGCGTCAGCAGCGCGATCCGGCTCAGGCCCAGCGCAGAGAGCGCCGCCTTGCAGGCGGTGAGCGGGTTCGAGGTGCCGGCGCCGGGATGTACCGCGCGGATCATCTCGTCCACGCGGGCCTCGCCGATCATCGTGGCGCCCGAAGTACAGGCATAGCCGATGGCGTCAAATCCAAACGAGGCAGGCAACAGCTCGGCCGTGCGCGGCAGATCGACCTGCATCTGGCGCAGGGTCTCGGGCGAGACCTCCATCGCGTTGGGAATGCGGGCATGATAGAGCGCAACGCCCTCCCCCCCGAACAGGTGGGCGAACTCGTGCTCGATGGTCTGATCGGTCTGCAACACGATCAGACCGATCCGGGCCCGCTGGCCAAGCCCGGCATCGGTTTCGAACGCAAGCGTTTCAATGACCGTCGGGGGGGAGGACGCTGCGTTTTGCATGGCTACATCATCGCCCCGGCGCCGGCACCATCCGACCCCTCTTGTTGCGCAAAGAAGGACGTCCCCTTGGGCACCGCCGGAAGCTCCATCTGATAGGCGGTGCAGCGCACCCGACCCGAGGCCTCGCCGCGCACCAGTTCATGGGTGAACCGGCTGGGCAGGTGGTTGGGGCTCAGCTCGATCGCGTCCTCGGCGTAATAGGTAGTGATGTAGAGCGTGCGCGGCTGGTCCGACAGGTTCGGCGCCGAGCCATGCAGCAGGCTGGCATGCATCAGGCAGACCGACCCCGCCTTGCCGGTGCATTTGACGATCCTGTCACGCTGGGCCTCGACGATCTCGTCATCCACCGCGCCGGTGAACACACCGTTGTGCCAATGGGAATGGATCGGCCCCTTGTGGCTGCCCGGGATCACCTCGAGCGGGCCGTTTTCCAGCGTCACGTCGTCGATGAACAGAAGGCAGGTGATCATGTCATCATTGGTCATCGGCTCGAACGGGAAATCCTGGTGCCATTTCACCTGGGTCGCCGATCCGGGCAGTTTCGAGTTCACCTTGCCATGATGAAAGCGCACGCCGGGTCCGATCAGCTCGGCGCAGTAATCCACCGTGCGCGCCTTGCGCATGGTGTCGGCGTAGACCTCCGAGACCTCTTCGGGCGACTGGATGCGGCGCAGGGCGGGCTTGTCGGCGCTGTGGCCCGGTTGCAGGTCGAACCGCGCGCGACCGTCCAGCGTTTCGCCATAATCATCGGCATGGGCGCGGCTTTCCTCGACCCAACCCGCAAACTCGGCCCTGAGCGCGGCCAGTTCACCGGGCGAAACGGCATCTTCGACAACCAGTACGCCGTCGCGCCAGAACGCGTCCTTCTGTTCCTGTGACAACAGTCCCATCCACTTTCCTCCCTTGTTGGCCCGACCGCGCCGGGGTTGATCTTGTCGGCAATATTTCGGTGCCAGGTGTCCGAAGGCCTGACCCGGGACGCATCCAGTTCCCGTTCAATCGGCCCTACTTGGTATATACCAGATTAATGTGATGTAACGGCGAGTCTGCCTGCTCAGTCAAGTGAAAAAATTTTCCTTGCTCGATCTGGTATATACCAATTAACCTTGATGAAAATCGTGGGAATCAGATGAACGACGCAACACCCGATCAGCTCCGAACAGGATCATCGCGCGAAACCCCGCGCTTTCAGCAGATTGTTCAGGACATCAAGCGGCGGATCGCCGATGGCAGCTTGTCGGAACATGCCGCCCTGCCCTCGGAACGGCGCATCGCCGAAGAGACCGGCATCAGCCGGATGACCGCGCGGCGCGCGCTTGATGCGCTCGAGGCCGAGGGGCTGGTTTACAGCGCGGACCGGCGCGGGCGCTTCGTCTCGCCCAAGCGGGTCAGCTATGACGTCTCGAACATGGTCAGCTTTGTCGCCAATGCCGAAAGCCGGGGTACCGCGCTGGGAATCGAAGTGATCCGGGCGCAGGAGGGCCAGGCCGACGCCGCACTGGCCGCACGGCTGGAGCTGGAACCGGGTGCCGCGATCCATGAATACACCCGCCTGTTCCGCCAGGACGGGCACGCGATCTTTGTCGAGACGGAATATGTGGATGCCGGACGGTGCCCCGATTTCCTGTCCCACGACCTGCATCAATCCACCACCCGCCTGCTCGAGTCGCGATACGATCTGGTGGCACATACCGGGGATATCATGATCCGGATGCGCGGCGCCCAGCCCGAAGAGACCCGGTTGCTGGGACTGGCGCAAAGTCAGTCGGGGATCGAACTGACCCAAGTGATCCGGGACGCATCCGGGCGCCCATTCTGTTTCGGTCGCCAGTTCTGGCGCGGAGAACTGGCGGAGTTTTCGGCCCGAGCCATTGTCGGAGGTTTTACCCATGGCTGACAGTCCAATGCGTGGTTTCACCCCCGCAGAATTCGAGGCCCGCACGGCGCGGGCGCAAGAGAAGATGGCGGCGCAGGGACTGGACGGTCTGCTGCTGATGACCGAACCCGAGTTGCGCTATTTCAGCGGGTTCCACAGCCTGTTCTGGCAGAGCCCGACGCGGCCCTGGTTCCTGTTCGTACCCGCCAGCGGCAAACCGGTCGCGGTGATCCCCGAGATCGGCGCCGAGTTGATGCGGCGCGGCTGGCTGGACGATGTGCGCACCTGGCCCGCGCCGCAGCCGCAGGATGACGGGATCAGCCTGTTGACCGAGCTGTTGTCGCCGCTGGCCGCGCGTGGCGCGCGTTTGGGCGTGATGAAAGGGCACGAGACGCTGCTCAGAATGCCGCTGGGCGACTGGGAGCGCCTGCGGGCCGCCCTGCCCGGCCTCGAGATTGCTGATGCCACTGGCCTGGTGCAGGGGCTGCGCATGGTCAAGACCCCCGCCGAGATCGAGAAGCTGGCGCATATTTGCGCCATCGGCTCGGCCACGTTCGGCGCGGTGCCGGATTTCGTGTCCGAGGGGATGCCGCTGGACGCCGTGTTTCGCGAGTTCCGCCGCACCGCCATCGGGCTGGGTGCGGATGACGCGCCCTATGTGGTGGGCGCCGCCGAGCAGGGCGGCTATGCGGATGTGATCTCGCCCCCGACGCAGCAGCCGCTGCGGGCGGGCGATGTGCTGATGCTGGACACAGGCTGCACCTGGGACGGGTATTTCTGCGATTTCGACCGCAACTGGGCGATTGGGCGGGCCGATGATGCGGCGCGGCGGGCCTATGACGTGCTGTGGCGCGCAACTCAGGCCGGGATCGACGCCGCCCGCCCCGGCGCCACCTGCCGCGACCTGTTCCAGGCCATGTCCGCGGTCATTGCCGAGCTGGATGACAGCGGTGGCGATATCGGACGGCTGGGGCACGGGCTGGGCATGCAACTGACCGAACAACCCTCGCACGCGGCTTTCGACACCACCGTGTTGCAAGAGAACATGGTCCTGACCATCGAACCCTCGCTCAGCTACGGCAATGGGCTGATGATGGTGCATGAAGAGAACATCGTAGTGACCGACGGGCCCGCCCGATTGCTGAGCACCCGCGCGGCGACCGAGTTGGTGATCTTGCGGTGAGCGGTACGTTTGCCCCTGACCCACAAGTCGCCACCCATTGCGTATACGGGGGTGCGGGGCGGAGAAGGTACTTCAGAAAATCTGTAACTTCTTTCAGTTGTTTCAAATTGCCTTGAGGTTCTCCACTCACTAGCCTCGATGCGGGTGTAAACGTCCCGAAACCCGCACTTAGACAAGGCCAGGGACGGCAAAAAACAAATCACCAACAGGAGAAGACCATGAACAATCCCTTCACTCTGGCCAGAAGCGTCATCGCTGTCGCGGCGATGACCTCTGCTTCGGCGGCTTGGGCCGAATGCGGCGAGGTCTCGCTGACCGAGATGAACTGGCCCTCGTCCCAGATCATCACCCATACAGCCAAGTTCCTGATGGAACAGGGCTATGGCTGCACCGTCGAACTGGTGCCCTCGGCCACCGTGACCTCGGTCGCCTCGCTTGCCGAGAACGGCGAGCCCGACATCGTGACCGAGCTTTGGCTGAACTCGGCCGGCGAGCCTTATCTCAAGCTCGAGGCCGAAGGCAAAGTCGAGCGTCTGGCCGAGGTGTTCAATCCCGGTGGCCTCGAAGGCTGGTGGATCCCCTCGTATCTGGCCGAGGCGCATCCCGAGCTGAAGACAGTGGCCGACATCCTGGCCAACCCCGATCTGGTCGGCGGCCGGTTCAACAACTGCCCGGTGGGCTGGGGCTGCCGGATTGTCAACGACAACCTGATCACCGCGCTGGGCATGCGCGACAAGATGGAAATCTTCGACCACGGCTCGGGTGAGACGCTGGCCACCTCGATCGCGGCTGCCTACGAGGACAAGACCCCGTGGTTCGGCTATTACTGGGCGCCGACCGCGGTTCTGGGCAAATACCCGATGACCCAGATCTCGATCGGCGATATCGACGCGGATGTACACCTGGCCAACCAGTCGGCCGAGAATGCCAATCCGGGCGTGTCCGACTTTCCGCCGGCGCCGGTGCTGACCGTCGCGACCTCGGCCCTGACCGAACGGGCGCCCGACGTGGCCGAACTGATGCGCAATCTCAGCTTTGACATCGACGTCATGAATGCCGTGCTGGCCTGGAAAGACGACAATGGCGCCTCGGCCGAAGAGGCGGCGGTCTATTTCCTGAGCAACAACTCGGACATCTGGGCAGGCTGGGTCAATGACGCCGCCCGCGAGAAGCTGGCCGCCCTGATCAAGTAACCCGCACCTGCCGCCGGGCTGCCCATACGGCCCGGCGGTTCAGACACCGGCAGACGCGCACCCGACACCATGCGGGATATGTCCGAGACAACCGTGAAAGGGGCTCGTTCTCATGGCCACCTATGACTTTCTGTTCAACAGCCTTGGCTTGCGCGAGTGGTGCGATGCCGGCAAATCCGGCGAAGCCACGCTGTCGATGGCCGATCTGCTGGCAAAGGCCGGCGGCAAGACCGAGACAAGCCTGTTCAACCTGCCCTTTCCCTCGCTTGATGAGCTGAACAGGGCCTGCGCCGCCTTTGCCAAGTCGCGCGATGTGACCAAGGGAGTGGAGGACGGCTTTCTGGCCGCCAAAGGCGCGCTGCGCTTTGTGCTGGACCCACTGACCCAACCGCTGAGCTGGATGCTGGAATTTGCGCTTGCCACATTCGAGGCGACGCCATGGTGGATCATGATGCCATTGCTGGCGCTGGTGGTCTATTTCGCCTCACGCTCGATGCGCCTGGTCGGGTTCGTCATGGCCTGCCTGATGTTCCTGGCCTTTGTCGACCACTATGACCACGCCATGCAGACGCTGGCGATCATCTTTGTCTGCGCCTTTCTCTGCGTGCTGTTCGGGGTGCCCATCGGCATCGCCATGTCGCGCAATGACCGGCTGCAACGCATGACCATCCCGGTGCTGGACATGCTCCAGACGCTCCCCTCGTTCGTCTATCTGATCCCGCTGATCTTTCTCTTTTCGGTGACCGAGCCCAAGCTCTACGGCATCGCGATCATCCTTTACGCCATCGTTCCCGTCATCCGCCTGACCGATCTGGGGATCCGGCTGGTGGACAAGGACGTGATCGAGGCCGCCGACAGTTTCGGCATGACCGACCGGCAGAAACTGTTCGGTGTGCAGATCCCGCTGGCCCTGCCCAACATCATGGCCGGGGTGAACCAGACCATCATGATGAGCCTTGCCATGGTCGTCATCGCCTCGCTGGTCTCGGCGCCGGGCCTGGGGGTTCTGGTCCTGCGCGGCATCCGCAACCTTGAACTGGGTGTCGGCCTTGTGTCGGGCCTGGGCATCGTGCTGCTGGCGGTGATCCTCGACCGGGTCACCAAGGCCGCGCTCAACCGCGTCAACGCCGCGCAACAGCACTGAGGGACACGGGAATGAGCGACAATATCAAGGTTTCGATCCGCAACCTTTACAAGATTTTCGGGGCCGATCCGAAAGCGGCGCTGAAACATGTGCTGGACGGCATGTCCAAGGCCGATCTGCTGAAACAGCACCGCCATGTTCTGGGGCTGCGCGACATCAATGTCGACATGCGCGAGGGCGAGATCACCGTGATCATGGGCCTGTCCGGGTCGGGCAAGTCGACGCTGATCCGCCACCTCAACCGCCTGATCGAGCCGACCTCGGGCGAGGTGCGGGTCGATGGCGAGGATGTGCTGGCCTATGACGAGGAACAGCTGCGCAACCTGCGCCGCGAGGTCATGTCGATGGTGTTCCAGAAATTCGCCCTGCTGCCGCACAAGACCGTGGCCGAGAACGCGGGCACTACGTTGAAGGTGCGCGGCGTTGCCAAGCGGGACTATCTGGTCGAGGCCGACAAATGGCTGGATCGGGTCGGGCTGCATGGCTATGGCAATCACTATCCGCACCAGCTGTCGGGCGGCATGCAGCAGCGGGTCGGGATCGCGCGCGCGCTGACCTCGAACTCGCCCATCATGCTGATGGACGAGGCGTTCTCGGCGCTCGATCCACTGATCCGCACCGACATGCAGGACCTGCTGCTGGAATTGCAGACCGAACTGCACAAGACCATCGTCTTTATCACCCATGACCTGGACGAGGCGCTGAAACTGGCCGATCACCTGGTCATTCTCAAGGACGGCTATATCGTCCAGCAGGGCGAGCCGCAGCATATCCTGCTCAACCCCAACGACCCGTATATCGAGGACTTCGTCAGCGACATCAACCGGGCCCGGGTGCTGCGAGTCCGCTCGATCATGACCCCGCTCGACGGGCAGCCGGTGCCGCCCGACGCCCATGGCGAGGTGGGCTATGACGATACGCTGGAAAGCATGATTGCCCGGTCCGGTGGCGACACCTCGCATCGCTATGTGGTGATGCGCGATGGTGCCCCGGTGGGCACGCTCGACATGACCCATCTGGTCAAGGCGCTGGTACCGCGCGTGGCCTCGGACGCAAGCGCACGCAAACACTGACGGGTCGGGTCTGGTGGCCGCCGCGGCAGGACGCGGCAGCCCCCTGCCCGGTTACGCGGTCAGGCCTCGCGCCGATAGGTGACGGCGCCGTCCATGATCGTAACCATGGCAGCGGCCTGTGTGATTTCGTCAGGGGCCAGCTGTGTCAGATCGTGGCTCAGCACGGCGATATCGGCCACCATGCCCGCTTGCAGCCTGCCCTTGCTGGCCTCGTTGAACTCGACCCAGGCATTGTCGCGTGTGTAGCTGGCCAGCGTGTCCATCAGCGACTGACTCTGGTCCGGCCAATCCGGGCCGAGATCGAGCGGCGCAATGGCGGCGCGGATGCTGGGCATCACATCGACCGGGATCACCGGCCAGTCGGTGGAGAACACGACCCGCGCGCCCGTTTCGCGGATGGTTTGCCAGGCATAGGCCCCCGCGATCTGGTCGGGATGCAGGTACTGCCCCACCGCGCCGGGCGGGAAGATATGGCCGCGCGGCGCATGGCCCGGTTGCAGCGAGGCGACGATATCCAGTTCCGCCAGCCGGGGGATTTCGTCGGGATGGATCACCTCGATATGTTCGATCCGGTGGCGGCTGTCGCGCGTACCATTGGCGCGCCGGGCCGCTTCGAGCGCATCAATCGTGCGCCGCACCCCGGCATCGCCGATGGCATGCACCGCGATCTGGAAGCCCAGCCGGTCAGCCTCGACACAACAGGCGGTGAAATGCTCCTGGGTAAAGACCTCGTCGCCGGTATTGCCATTGGCGCCCAGCTCGCCCGGATAGGGCCGCAGCATCAGCGCGGTGCCACTTTCGACCACGCCGTCGATGAACATTTTCAGGTGATTGCAACGCACCTTGTCGCCGCGATAGGCGGCGCGCATCGCTGGCGCCTCGGTCGTCATCCTCTCCAGCGGGTCGGTGCCCTTCATGTGGAACGGCACCTCGCAGCGGCAGAGCAATCGCCCCTCGGCCTCGAGCTCGGTCAGCAGTTCGAGCTGATAGCGGTTGCCATCCATCAGGTGCAGCCCGGTGATGCCCTGCGCCGCGCAATGGGCCAGCCCGCGCGCGATCACGTCCTTGTCGCGGGCGCGCTGGTCGGGGGTGGCGGGCGGCTCGGGGTCCTTGCCGGTGGTCAGGCCCAGCATCTCGCGCCCACCATGGCGGGTCAGGCTCAGGACCGGGCCATAAGCGCCGGGCTCTAGCAGTTCGCCATTGGCCAGACCGTCCTCGCCCATCACGATGAGCGAGCCCGCATCGACCTCGCCGCCCTGCAACAGCCCTGTCGCCTCGAGCGCGGCGGTATTGGCCCAGACGGTGTGGTGATCGGGGGCGAACATGGCCAGCGGGCGATCGGCCAGAATACTGTCCAGATCATGGCGTGTCAGGGTGTGGCCGGTGCCGAGGATGCCGTAGTCGGCCATCACGCAAAAGACGAGCGCGTCATCAGGGTTGGCCTGCGCATAGGGTAGGATCGCCTCCCGCATCGCGTCCAGCCCCCTGACCCCGTAAAGGCTGAGGCAGTCGAGTTCGACCGAGCCGCCAAAGAGATGCACGTGGCTGTCGATAAAGCCGGGCAGCACGGTGCCGCCCCGCGCGTCGATCAGCCGTGTCTCTGGCCCTGCCAGCACCAGGATCTCAGCATCGCTGCCGACGGCGGCGATCACGCCGCCCTGGATCGCCAGCGCCTGTGCTTGCGGCTGGGCCTCGTCAAAGGTGATCAGCGAGCCGTTGTGAATGATGATATCGGCGGGCATGGGCGGGCTCCGGTCAAAAAAGAGCGGCCCCGTCCGAGGACGGAGCCGCAGGGTGGTTACTTTTGCAGTTCGGTCCAGATCGCCGTATACAGCTTGGTCGCCTCGGGCGGGCAGGTCTTGGACACGAAGGCCGCGCCTTTCAGCTCGTCAGGCACGACCACTTCGGGGGCGGTTTTCATGTCCTCGGGCATATAGGCCTCGGACCCCTTGATGCCGTTGGCATAGCGGGCAAAGGCCGACAGCATGGCGGCGTTTTCCGGATCCATGATGAAGTTGAGGAAGATCTTGGCCTCTTCCACGTTCTTGGCATCGCTCAGGATCGCGGCATTGTCCATCCAGACCGGGAAACCCTCTTGCGGATAGCCAAAGGCGATATCGGGGTTCTGGTTGCGGGCCCGGAACGAGGCGCCGTTCCAGTTCACGCCAGCGGCCAGGTCGCCCTTGGCGTATTTCTCGATATTGCCGTAATCCATCGACAGCCAGTGCGGCTTGGCCGCCTGCAGGATGTCGCGCGCCTTTTTCAGGATTTCCTTGTCGGCAGTGCACTGCTCGCCGCCCGCATAGCGGATCGCCAGGCCCATGACATCGTTCATCTCGGGCACCACGTTGATCTTGCCCTTCAGCTCTTCGGGCGGATCAAAGATCAGCGCGGCGGTGTTGATGTCACCGCCATAGACCGAGGTGTTGACGGTGATCCCGACCGTGCCCCATTGCCATGGCACGGTGTAGTTGCGGCCCGGATCGAATTCCACATCGACCCATTGCGGGTCCATATGCTTGAAATTCTCCATCTGGTTGGGCTTGCTTTCCATCAGCAGCCCCTCGCCCACGAAGATCGGGATATAGGTCCCCGAGGGCACCACGATGTCGAACCCGTGCCCGCCCGCCTTGATCTTGGCCAGCGCGGTGTCGTTGCTGTCGTAGTCGGTGATCGTGACCTTGATGCCGGTCTCGGCCTCGAATTTGGCGATCATCTCGGGCGAGGTATAGTTTCCCCAGTTGAAGATGTTCAACTCTCCCTCAGCCAGCGCGGGGCCGGCCAGAACGAGGGTCAGTGCCGTCAGTGCCTTTTTCATCAGTACTCTCCCTTTGTTGTATTACTTTCTGAATTTGCTCAGCAGCGTGTAGGCGATCACCATGGTGATCGAGATGCCCAGAAGGGCGGTGGAAATGGCGTTGATCTCGGGCGTCACCACGCGGCGCAGCTGGCCCAACATATAGGTGGGCAGCGTGTCTTGACCGGCGGATTTCACGAATTCGGTGATCACCACGTCATCCAGCGAGATGACAAAGGCCAGCATCGCACCCGCCAGGATACCCGGCCACAGCTGCGGCAGGGTCACCCGGCGGAACACCTGAAACGGGGTCGCATAGAGATCGGCGGCGGCCTGTTCCAGGCTCAGGTCCATGCCCTGAAGCCGCGCCCGGATCGGCAGATAGGCAAAGGGGATGCAAAAGGCCGAATGCGCGATGATCAGATAGGCCAACCCGGTATAGCCGGTGGCGACCTTGATCATCGCGAAAAAGATCAACAGCGCCACGGCGGTCACGATCTCGGGCACCATCAGCGGCTGGTTGATCAGGGCAAACACCGCGGTCTGCCCCCGGAACCGTCGCGTGCGGGTGGTGGCCAGCGCGGCCAGCACGGCAACCGTGGTCGAAATGCCCGAGGCCCAGAGCGCGACAACCAGCGAGCGCAGCGTCGCCTCCTGCACCTGCTCGTTCTCCCAGGCCGAGGCGTACCAGCGCCACGAGAACCCCTCCCAGATGGCGATCGAGGTGCCGGCGTTGAAGGAATAGACCACCAGCAGGATGATCGGCATGTAGAGCATGGCGAAACAGGCAAAGGCGATGGTGGTGAACCCGGTCTGCTTGCGGATGTCAAAGACGCGCTCAGCCATGGTGGGCCTCGTCATTGCCGGCGGCGCGCACATAGGCCAGCAGCGCCACCATCACGATCGCCAGCAGCGTGATCGATAGAGCAGCCCCCAGCGGCCAGTTGCGGCCTTGCCCGAATTGCAGCTCGATCAGGTTGCCGATCATCAACTGGTTGCCCCCGCCCATGACGCGCGGCGTCACATAGGCGCCCAGCGAAGGCACAAAGACGAGGATCGACCCCGCGATCACCCCCGGCTTGACCAGCGGCAGGATCACCCGGCGCAACACCTGGAGCCGGGTTGCGTATAGATCATAGCCCGCCTCGACCAGCCGGAAATCGAACCGCTCCATCGAGGCGTAAATGGGCAGGACCATCAGCGGCAGATAGACATAGACCATGCCCAGAAGGATCGAGAATTCGGTGAACAGCATCTGGATCGGCGCGTCGATGATGCCGAGCGCGATCAGAACGGTGTTCACCGTGCCTTCGTTGCGGATCAGCTCGAGGATGGCAAAGGTGCGGATCAGCAGGTTGGTCCAGAACGGAATGATGATCAGCAGCATCCACAGGTCGCGCTGCTTTTTCGGTCGCGTGGCGATGAAATAGGCGGTGGGAAAGCCGAAGGCGAGACAGGCCAGCGTGGTCAGCGCCGACAGTTTCACCGACCGCCAGAAGATGCTCAGATGCGCATCCGACCAGCCCAGCGTGTCATCGAAAATGTCGCGCTGCATGAAGACGTTGAACCAGGCATCGAACGAGAGCTGCCATTCGACGCCGCCATAATCCCCCGGACTGAGAAAGGAATAGACCAGCGTGATCAGCAAGGGTCCGCTGGCGGCAAGGAGCAGGATGGCCAAAGCCGGCATCAAAAGCAGCCATCGGTTGCGGGCCGCGCGGCGTGCCGTGATATCCGGTATCTCCGCCATCGCTCAGTCCCTCAGCACCTGGGCAACCTCGGCGGGAAAGCACACCCCCACCGTGTCGCCGGTCGCAAATCCCAGCGTGGTGTCTGGGCTGTTCTGCTGGCGCAGCACAAAGGTTGTGCCGTCTTCGAGGGTCACGTGGAAATGGGTGTCGGTGCCGAAATAGACCGCGTCGCAAAGCACCCCGGAAAGCAACCCCTCGGCGGGCGGCCCCAGCCGGGCGTGTTCGGGGCGCACCGCGATGGTGACACGCCCCGTGACCCCGCCAGCGGCACGGGCGGCGATGGTGCGCCCCGAGCCCAGCCGAAGCGTCGCCGCACCGTCCCTGTTCTCGACCACATCCGCCGAAAGGAAATTGGTATCACCGATGAAATCGGCGACAAACCGGTCGGCGGGATGGTCGTAGATCTCGCGCGGACTGCCGATCTGGCGGATGGCGCCATCGGACATCACCGCGATCCGGTCTGACATGGTCAGAGCCTCTTCCTGGTCATGGGTGACAAAGATGAAGGTGATGCCGGTCTCGGTCTGAAGCCGCTTGAGCTCCAGCTGCATGTTCTTGCGCAGCTTGAAATCCAGCGCGCTCAGCGGCTCGTCCAGAAGCAGCACGCGGGGTTTGGGCGCCAACGCCCGGGCCAGCGCCACGCGCTGCTGCTGACCGCCCGAGATCTGGCCGGTCTGCCGATCCGCAAGATGCGACATCTGCACCAGTTCCATCATCTCGCCCACGGTCTGTCTGATCTCGGCCTTTGGCCTGCCCAGCATTTCCAGTCCAAAACCGATATTCTCGGCCACCGTCATGTGCGGAAACAGCGCATAGCTCTGGAACACGGTGTTGATCTGGCGCTTGTAGGGCGGCAGGTCCAGTAGGCTCTGCCCGAACATCTCAAGCGTGCCCGAGGTCGGATGCTCGAAGCCCGCGATCAGCCTCAGGATGGTGGTCTTGCCGCAGCCCGAGGGGCCAAGCAGCGTAAAGAACTCGTTGTCGGCTATGTCGATCTCGACACCGCCCAGGGCCTCGACCGGAGGACTTCCCGGATACACCTTGCGCAAGGCACGTGCGCTGATCGCGTTGGTCAAATGCGCCCCCCATCTGGTCGCGGCATCCTGACGGATACGTCTTTCACTTGATGATTGCCCCAAACAGACCCAGGGGATATACCCCTCTTGGGGTATTTTTCGGCTGATATTGCCCCCAATGTAGGTATTTTTACCGTGATGAACCTGACCGAACGGGATATTCTGCGCTTGCGCCGGGCGATGGCCACCGTGGGCACGCCCGCCTTCTTTCCTGCCTATCGCCGATTGTTCCGGGCGCGGATGCCTTTTGCGACCTTCCTTATGTTCCGCTTCGATCCCGGCAAGGCGCCGTTGATGCTGGACGCCTGGCTGATGGCCAAGAAACTGCCCAGTTCTGCGCTGACCGAATATGTCGACAACACCTATGCCTTTGACCCGTTCTTTCAGTTTCGCGACCTGCCCCGCGGCGGCGGATTCTACCGGCTGGCGGAGATCGCGCCGGACCGCTTTTTCTCCAGCGAGTATTATCTGGAGTATTACCGCAAGACCGGGCTGTGCGACGAGGTGGGCCTGCTTGCTCCGCTGCCGTCGGGGACCCGGCTGCACCTGTCGATCAGCCGGTTCGACAAGATGGGCCCCTATCGCCGGCGCGAGATTCAATGTCTGAAGCATCACGCGCCGGTCCTGCTGGAACTGCTGACCCAACATGTCACCCTGCTCGACCCACGCCGCTCTGAAAACACGCCGGTGGAAACACCGTCGCTGGCCGAACTGATACGCTCGCATGCACGGGAAAAGCTGGCGATCGGCCTTACGAAACGCGAGGCGCAGATCGCCGCCCTGGTCATGCAGGGCCATTCCAACGGCTCGGCGGCGCTGACCCTGGAGATCGCCCGCGAGACCAGCAAGGTCCATCGTCGCAACCTCTATCGCAAACTGGCGATTTCCTCGCAAAGCGAGCTTTTCGGCCTGCTCAGGCATCTGTTGTGACGACATTGATGCCCAGCCGGACAGGCCGAAACCGGACGGGCCACGGGGCCCGACCGGCTTTGCAAGCGCATTCACCGTCATTACGATGACCAACGGTTTAGCCACCAGGGTGTTTTCATCTTGCGCCCGGCACCTCGCCTCGTGCTGCGGGGACTTGGAATCGCACCAGTGTCGCAAGACTTCGGAGCGGGGATGTCACGTTGGAAACAGCAAAACCCGCATTTCCCGCCACGAACGGCAAGATCGCCGCTTCTCAACGACGCGGTATGTCGAAGCCGGGCAGCGCCAGTTCGAACCCCTCGAACCGGAAACCGGGTGAGACGGTGCAACTGACCAGCGTGTATTCGCCAGTGCTGCGCGCCGCCTGCCACCAGCCGGGCGGCACGATCAGTTGCGGGGCACCTGCTCTCAGGTCGGGCGTCAACAGGTGATCGGTGGCGGGGCCGGTATCGGTCGCACTCATCGACAGGACCAGCGGCGCGCCCGCGTGCCAGAGCCAGATCTCGGTCGCGTCGACCCGATGCCAATGGCTGCGCTCACCCGATTTCAACAGGAAATAGATGCAGGTGCCGCTGGCGCGGCCGGGAGTGTCGGCGATCCAGGTCTGCCGGTACCAGCCGCCCTCGGGGTGGGGTTCCAGTTCGAGGCGACGGATGATCTCTTCGGCGCTCATATGATCGGGCATCGGCTACCTCGCTTGGGGCTGGTCTTTCGCTCGCTCCAGCATATCTTGGGCGCATGACAATCACGATCCCCTTCGACAACAGTTATGCCCGCCTCCCGGCCGGGTTCTTTTCCGCGCAGGTGCCCGACCCGGTGCGCGCACCACGCCTGGTCGCCTTCAACGCCGATCTGGCCCGCCTTCTCGGCATTGCCCCCGGCGAGGTCGAGGAGATGGCGCAGGTCTTTGCCGGCAACGCCGTTCCGCAAGGCGCCGAGCCGCTGGCCCAGCTGTATTCCGGGCACCAGTTCGGCAATTACAACCCGCAACTGGGCGACGGGCGCGCGATCCTGTTGGGCGAGGTACTGGGCAGCGACGGCATCCGCCGCGACATCCAGCTTAAAGGTGCGGGGCGCACGCCTTATTCGCGTGGCGGTGACGGGCGGGCCTGGCTGGGCCCGGTGCTGCGCGAATATGTGGTGAGCGAGGCGATGGCGGCCCTCGGCATCCCGACCACCCGCGCATTGGCGGCGGTCGAAACCGGCGAGACAGTGCGCCGCGAGCAGCCCTTGCCCGGTGCGGTGCTGACCCGCGTGGCGCAAAGCCACTTGCGGGTGGGCACGTTCCAGGTTTTTGCCGCACGCGGCGAGATCGGACATCTGAAACGGCTGACCGATTATGCCATCGCCCGCCATTATCCGGATGCCGATGGGCCAATGGGCCTGCTGACCGCCGTCCGCGATGCCCAGGCGCGACTGATCGCGCGCTGGATGGGGGTGGGGTTCATCCATGGGGTGATGAATACCGACAACAGTTCGATCGCGGGCGAGACCATCGACTATGGCCCCTGCGCGTTCATGGACACATACCATCCTGATACCGTCTATTCCTCGATCGACCGCTATGGGCGCTATGCCTATTCCAACCAGCCCGATATCGCGGTCTGGAACCTGGCACAGCTGGCCACCGCGCTGATCCAGCAGGTCGAGGACAAGGAGGCCGCCGTCGAAGAGGCCACCGGGATCGTGCATGCAATGCCCGCCCTGCTGGAACGCGAATGGCTTGGCGTATTTGCCGCCAAGATAGGCATCGATCAGCCCGACGAGGCCGACAAGACGCTGGTGACGGACCTGCTCACCCGCATGACCCGCGAACGAGCCGATTTCACCAACACGTTCCGCGCCCTGGGCGGCCCAAGGGCGCGTGATCAGTTCACCGACCCGACCGCCTATGACAGCTGGGCCACGGGATGGCAGCAGCGCGTTAGGCAAGAGGCGGCGTCCCTGTCTGTGATGCGGGCCGCCAATCCCGCCTTCATCCCGCGCAATCACCGGGTCGAGCAAATGATCGCGGCGGCGGCAAACGGCGACTATGCCCCGTTCAACAGGCTCCATACCGTGCTTTCCCGTCCTTACGAGGATCAACCGGATCACATCGACCTGACCCGCCCACCAGCGGAAAACGAGGTCGTACAGGCCACGTTCTGCGGCACCTGACCCTTCATTTCGCCCAAAATACTCCGGGGGGCCTGCAAAATTCGACGAATTTTGTAGGTGGGGGCAGCGCCCCCGCTCCGGCGCCCCATTCAGCGCCGGTTGATCAAGACAATCCCGGCCGCGACCAGAGCAAGCGCAAGCCAGACCAGGGCGCCCACCCGCTCGTCCAACAGCAGCAAGCCAAAGATCACCGCCAGCACCGGTGACAGGAAGCTGAACGAGGCCACGCCATTGGCCTGGTAAACGGCCAGCAGCCGGAACCAGATCACGAATCCGAGCCCCACCACGCCAACCGCCTGAAACAGCAGCCCGGCCCAATGCAGAAGCTCGGGCGCGCGCAGGCTCTCCCCAGTCAGCGGCGCAAGCAACAGCAGCAGCGGCGCCGAGATCACCAGTTGGCTTATCAGCTGCATTTCCGCCGGGACGCGGGCCATCGGTGTCAGCCGCACTCCCAGCGCGATCCCGGCCCAGCACATGGCAGCAAATACAGCAAGCGCATCGCCCAAGAGGCTCACATGCGCGGCATCGCGCTCGAGCAGCGCCAGCACCACCCCGCCCATGGCCAGCACCAATCCCAGAACCCGCGCTCCGGACAGCCGTTCGCCCGGCAAAAGAAAGTGACCGCCCAGCGCCAGCCAGACCGGCATCGAATAGAACAGGATCGACACCCGCGAGACCGACGTTAGATCGAGCGCGGCAAACAGCGCCATGAACTCGATGGTAAAAAGCAAGCCTGTGATCAGTGCGCCCATCAAGGCCGCGCGCGGGAAAGCCATCGGTTTGCGTCGGGCAAGCATCCATACCAGCACAAAGACCAATGCGACAGCCGAGCGCAGCCCGGCCTGGAGAACCGGCCCAAACCCGCCACCGGTCACCTTGATCACCACCTGGTTGAAGGCCAACAGCGCGGCAATTCCGACAAGGGCCACGGCTCCGGCCGCGTCGACGGGGCGTTTCTGTTCCATGCAGGCACAGAACGGCGGGGTCCTGCACATGTCAAGCAAATCCCGCGATCCGGCCCTTGCACCGCGCCGCGCGCTGCCGCATGACGGAGGACAGGAGCCATGACGCAACCGATGACGATAGCCCCGACGCTGCGCCTTGCCAGCTACAACATTCAGAAATGCGTGGGCCTGGACCTGCGCCGCCAGCCGCGCCGTATCCTTCAGGTACTGGGGGCGCTCGGCGCCGATATCGCCGTGCTGCAAGAGGCCGACAAACGCCTGCCGCCGCGTCCCGCCGCCCTGCCGCATTTCGTGCTGGAGGAGGCCGGCTGGAACGTGGTGGACCTAGGCGGCGCCGGATCGCTGGGCTGGCACGGCAATGCGGTGATCTGGAAGGGCGCCGGCATCACCCAGCTTGCGAGCGCCCATCACGACCTGCCGGGATTCGAGCCGCGCGGCGCAGTTCGGGTCGAGTTCGACACCCCAATCGGATCTCTGCGGGTGCTGGGCCTGCATCTTGGCCTGCTCGCGGCCTCGCGCCGGGACCAGATCGTGCATCTGGCCCACGATCTGGAGCGGTTGCCGCCGATGCCCACGGTCTGGGCCGGCGATTTCAACGAATGGTCGCGCCAGCCGGTGCTGGATCATCTGGCGCCGATGCTGCGCTTCGTTCCGGCCCGGCCCAGCTTTCCTGCGCCGCGCCCAGTGGGCGCTTTGGATCGGATCGCACACAGCCCGGAGCTGAGCGCCGTTGCGCATGGCGTCTTTGCCGAGCGTCCCGCCCCCATCGCCTCGGATCATCTGCCGGTCTGGGCCGATTTCACGCGTCCGGACTGACAGCTCTCAAACGGCACATAGGCTTCTTTCGGGTCGGAAATACTCCTAGGGGCGAAAAAATTCGACGAATTTTTTCAACGGGTCAGCGTCCCCGTCATGCATCGTCGGGCAGGCTGACCATGCCGCCGCCCACCAGCGCACTCACGCCGGTGGTGCCGGGGCACGATGTTGACAGGCCCCGCGCCACCCGTACAGCCAGATAGGCGAAGGCCTGCGCCTCCAGCATGTCACCATCAAGCCCGACACTCTCGACCGGCTCAACGGCGCAATCCAGCGAGACCCGCAGCATCTCCATCAGCACCGGGTTGTGCCGCCCGCCGCCGGTGACCAGCACTCGCGCGGGAGGGCGCGGGCAATGCTCCATCCCCTGCGCCACCGCCGCCGCACACATGGCAGTAAGCGTCGCCACCGCGTCGCTGTCGCTGAGTTCCGACACCAACCCGATCATCTCGGCAAAATCGTTCCGGTCCAGAGACTTTGGCGGCATTCTTGCGAAATAGGGCTCGGCCAGGAACAGCTCCAGCGCGCCGGTCTCCACCGTGCCTACCCGCGCCACCGCGCCGCCCTCGTCCATCGGCAGCCCCAGCCGCACCTGCATCAGATCGTTGACCGGGGCATTGGCCGGCCCGGTGTCAAAGGCCAACAGAGCGCCGGGCACCTCGGGCCGCTCAAATGACGGGTCCACATAGGTCAGGTTGCCCACCCCGCCGAGATTGAGAAAACACAAGGGCTCGCTGGCGCCGATCCACTTGGCACAGGCAAAGTGAAAGAACGGCGCCAATGGCGCGCCTTCGCCGCCCAGTTGCACATCGTCGCTGCGGAAATCCCAGACCACCGGCCGCCCCAGGGCGGCGGCCAAAACCGCGCCATCGCCGACCTGCAAGGTGCCGCGCCCGCGCGGCTCATGCGCCAGGGTCTGTCCGTGAAACCCCACCAGATCGACGCCCTCGAACCCGGCCAGCGCCTCGGCATGGGCCCGCGTCACCAGATCGCCCGCCGCCTCCACCTCGGGCCCGGCCCAACGCCCCAGCCCGGCGCGCAGCACGCTGCGTTCCTCGGGCGAATAGGCGCGGTAGCCCACCGGCCCGAACCCAAAAATCGCCAGACCGTCGGTCTCGACCACCGCCGCATCGACCCCGTCCAGCGACGTGCCAGACATTGCCCCCAGCGCCGTCACCGGCCCCTCTCGCCCGATGGCCCTCTTCATGGCCTTTTCCTTTGTTCAACTGCCGCCTATAAGTGCCCCGCAATCCAACCCCGAGGCAAGACATGACCTACCATCCCAAATCGGATTTCATCGCAGTGATGATGGAGCGCGGCTTTCTCGCCGACTGTACCGATTACCAGGGCCTTGACGAGGCGCTGATCAAGGGATGCCAGCCCGGCTATATCGGCTTTGACGCCACCGCCAAATCGCTGCACGTGGGCAGCCTCATCCAGATCATGATGCTGCGCTGGCTGCAAAAGACCGGGCACAAGCCGATCACCCTGATGGGCGGCGGCACCACCAAGGTGGGCGATCCCTCGTTCCGCGCCGACGAACGCCCGCTGCTGACGCCCGCCCAGATCGACGAGAACATCGCCGGGATCCGCAAGGTCTTTGCCGCCTATATCGACTATGACAGCGGTGCCGAGAACGCGGCGCTGATGCTCAACAACGACGAATGGCTGGCCGATCTGAACTATCTCGATTTCCTGCGCGACATCGGGCGGCATTTCTCGGTCAACCGGATGCTGTCGTTTGAGTCCGTGAAATCCCGCCTCGACCGCGAACAGTCGCTCAGCTTCCTCGAATTCAACTACATGATCCTGCAAGCCTATGATTTCATGGAACTGAACCGCCGCTATGGCTGCATCCTGCAAATGGGCGGCTCGGACCAATGGGGCAACATCGTCAACGGCATCGACCTGACCCGCCGGGTGATCGACCACGAGGTCTATGGCCTCACCTCGCCGCTCCTGACCACGTCTGACGGCAAGAAGATGGGCAAGAGCCAGGACGGCGCCGTCTGGCTGAACCCCGACATGCGGTCGCCTTACGAATTCTGGCAGTTCTGGCGCAACACCACCGATGCCGATGTAGGCCGCTTCCTGAAACTCTACACCGAGCTTCCGATAGGCGAATGCGACCGTCTGGGCGCGCTGTCGGGCTCCGAGATCAACGCCGCCAAGGTGATCCTCGCCAACGAGGTCACCGCCCTTTGTCACGGGGCCGAGGCGGCCGCCGCGGCCGAGGCCACCGCGCGCGAGGTGTTCGAAAAGGGCGGTATAGGCGACGACCTGCCCACCCTCACCCTTGGCGCCGCCGACCTGCCCGCATCCATCGTGCAACTGATCGTGAAATCGGGCCTCGCCAAATCCGGCAAGGAGGCCAAGCGCCTCATCGCCGAGGACGGCGCGCGCCTGAACGACGCCCCGCTGACCGATGCCGGGATGATGATCGAGGCGGGTGATCTCGCCCAACCGATCAAGCTCAGCGCGGGCAAGAAGCGCCACGCGCTTGTACAACTGGCGTAGATCAACCGCCCCTTCATTTCGCCTTAAATACTCCGGGGGTGAGGCCCGCCAGGGCCGAGGGGGCAGCGCCCCCTTGCCCCCAAAGGGCTCAGAACAGGGCCATACCCCCCAACAGCAGCACGCCAGACAGGATGGCCGCCAGCAGGGCGGCGGCGGCCCGTGTCGGTCTCGGGGCGGCGATCCCCTGGCCAAATACCCGTTTCATAATCGCATTAACCCGGTCTTAGGTTTCGAACCGGTTAATGACGCCATGTTCGATACCATCGCCCTCGCTTCGCCCCCCCTGCAACAAAGCGCCGAATTCGCCGCCACGCTGACACTTTGCGGACAGCGGGCGGCGCGACTGGACGACGGAACACTGGTGCTGACACGGCGCATTGGCGGGATACCCATCGCCCTGCTCAGCCGCGCCCACCTCGCACCACAGGCTCTACCCGGTCTGATCGCCCGCGCTGGGCTGCGCCGCAGTCTGATCCTGATGAACCCGGACGCATCCTGCCCGGGCCTCGAACGGCTGGGGGCGGTGCCATTGATCACCCCGGCCCATGTGGCCGAACTGGATCTCACCGGTAACCTGATGGCGGGGCTGCACCAGAAATGGCGCAACCGCCTGCGTCACGCGCGCAGCCAGGACCTGCACGTGACCCAGGGTCCACTGCCGCTGGACCCCGCCCATTGGCTGCTCACCGCCGAGGCCGCGCAACAGCGCGCGCGCGGCTATCGCAACTGGCCCACCGCCCTGACGCTGGCCTATGCCCGCATCAATCCCGGCGCGACGCAGCTGTTCACCGCCCGCCAGCGCGGCACCCCCGTCGCGGGCCTGCTGATCCTGCGTCACGGCACGGCGGCCAGCTATCACATCGGCCACAGCACACCGGCCGGTCGCGCCGCCAGCGCCCAGACGCTGCTGATGTGGCAAGCGATGACTTGGCTCGCGGCCCAAGGCGCGACCCGATTTGACCTCGGCCCGGTGGAGACCGAACAGATCCCCGGCCTGACCCGGTTCAAGCTGGGCACCGGCGCCCGCACCCGCCCCCTCGGCGGTACCTGGGCCTGGTGGCCGCCTATGGGCAAAACGTTGCGTCCGCTGGCCTGGCTCGACCGCAGGCGCATGCAACAAAGCTGGACAGACGCACCCGCACCGGATTATTGAACATATGTTCATATCAGGGAGAGGCCCATGCAACTCGACACAACCGCAGCCGTGATCACTGGCGGCGCCTCCGGTCTGGGCGAGGCAACCGCCCGCTATTTCGCCGAGAACGGCGCGCAGGTGACTATCCTCGACCGCGATGCTGAACGCGGTGAAAAGGTCGCCGCCGAGATCGGCGGGCATTTTGCCCAGACCGACGTGACCAGCGAAGACTCGGTCGCCGCCGCCATCGCCCACGCCATGGAGAAGATGGGCAAGATCACCGCAGCGGTGAACTGCGCCGGTATCGCCTATGGCATCAAGACGGTGGGCAAGGAAGGCGCGCATCCCCTGGACGCCTTCCAGCGCACCATCGACATCAACCTGGTCGGCAGCTTCAACGTCGCGCGCCTGGCCGCCGTTGAGATGGCAAAGAACGAACCAGAACCGGATGGCGCGCGCGGCGTGATCATCAACACCGCCTCGGTCGCGGCCTTTGACGGGCAAAAGGGCCAGGTGGCCTATTCCGCCTCAAAGGGTGGCGTTGTGGGCATGACCCTGCCGATGGCGCGCGATCTGGCCTCGACCGGGATCCGGGTGATGACCATCGCACCCGGCATCTTCCTGACGCCGATGCTGATGGGCCTGCCTGAAGAGGTGCGCGCCGGTCTGGCCGCCGATGTGCCCAACCCCGCCCGCCTGGGAGACCCGCGCGAATACGGCCGTCTGGCCGGGTTCATCGTCGAGATGGGCTATCTCAATGGCGAGGTGATCCGCCTCGACGGCGCGCTGCGGATGCGCTGAGCCTTTGGCCCGTGGCTGGGGTTACCCGGCCTCGGCCTTTTCTTCCAGCGCCAGCCATTCCTCTTCGGCGGCAGAGAGTTTCTCTTGCCGCTGCACCAGCGCTTCGGTCGCTTTCTGGAACTTGACCGGTTCACGGGTATAAAGCTCGGGATCGGCCATCAGCTCTTGCAATTTGGCGATCTCGGCCTCAAGCCGGGCGATCTCGGCCGGCAGCGCCTCAAGCCGGTGCTTTTCCGAGAATGTCAGGCCCGATTTCGGCTTCACCTCTTGCTTTGTCTTTGGCGCAGAAGGTCTTGATTTTACGTCTTCCTTCGGCGCATCCTCACCCCGCTGGGCGCGATAGTCCGACCAGCCTCCGGCATAGACCACGGCGCGGCCATCCCCCTCCATCGCAACGGTGGTGGTGGCGACGCGGTCGAGGAAATCGCGGTCGTGGCTGACCAGCAGCACGGTGCCGTCGTAATCGTCCAGAATCTCCTGCAGCAGGTCGAGCGTTTCCACATCCAGATCGTTGGTCGGTTCGTCCAGCACCAGCACGTTCGACGGCCTCGCCATCAAACGCGCCAGCAACAGCCGCGCCTTCTCGCCACCCGAGAGCGATTTCACCGCCGCCCGCGCCTGGCGTTCGTCAAACAGGAAATCCTTGAGATAGGCGACCACATGTTTGGGTTGGCCGCGCACCATGACCTGATCGGCCTTGCCCGAAACGCGCATCTCGGGGTCGCTGGTCAGGCTGTCCCAGAGGCTCATCTCGGGGTCGAGCTGGGCGCGGGTCTGGTCAAATACCGCGATCTCCAGATTGGTGCCCAGCCGAACGGTGCCGCTGTCCGGTTCGACCTGGCCCAGCAGCATCTTGAGCACGGTGGTCTTGCCCACCCCATTGGGACCGACAAAGGCGACCCGGTCGCCGCGCAGCACGGTCAGGTCCAGCCCGCGCAGGATGGGCTTGCCATCGAACGCCTTGGTCAACCCCTGCGCCTCGATCACCTTGCGGCCCGATTTCGGACCCGCATCCAGCGACATCGCTGCCGTGCCCTGACGCTTGATCTGCGAGGCGCGTTCAGCGCGCAGCGCCTGCAGCGCACGCACCCGGCCCTGATTGCGCTTGCGCCGGGCACTGATGCCTTCGACCGCCCAGCGGCTTTCGGACTTGATCAGCCGGTTCAGCTTGTGCCGGGCGGTGTCTTCGTCCTCCCAGACCTTGTCGCGCCAAGCCTCGAAATCCTCGAACCCACGTTCTTGACGGCGCACCATTCCCCTGTCGATCCAAAGGGTTGCGCGCGTCAATGCACGCAAAAAGGCGCGGTCGTGCGAGATCAGCACAAAGGCGGCGCGGGTGGCGGACAGCTCGCGTTCGAGCCAGCCGATTGCCTCGATATCCAGATGGTTGGTCGGCTCGTCCAGCAGCATCAGTTCGGGCGCCTCGGCCATCAGTTTGGCAAGCGCGGCGCGGCGCCGCTCGCCGCCCGAAGCGGTCTCGACCGCGCGGGCGGGGTCGAACTTCAGCCCCTCACCGGCACGCTCGACCTTGTAGAGCTCGCCCGGCTCCAGCCCGCTCGAGGCGTAGTCGCCCAACGTGGCAAACCCGGTCATGGTCGGGTCCTGCTCCATGTAACCGACCGACTTGCCAGGCGGGATCACGATCTCGCCCGCGTCGGGTTCGACCAGCCCGGCCATCACCTTCATCAGGGTGGATTTGCCCGATCCGTTGCGCCCAACCAGCGCCACGCGGTCACCCGGCTGAACCACCAGGTCGAGATCGGAAAATACCGGCTCGCCGCCGAAGGTCAGCGAGATGCCGGTCATCTGCAACAGAGGAATACGTGTCATGCGCGCCAGCTAAACCGCGCCCCGCATGGCGTCAACGCCCCTTGTGCGCACCCTAGCCCGCCACCGCCCGCAACAGCCGCTTGCGCGCGGGCGGGATGGCGCCGATCTCGAGCCCGGTAAACACGTGCAGCGTGTTCATCTGCCGGTCCACCACCGCGTGGTCGCTGACCCAGCCCCCCATCAGCAGATAGGTCCTGAGCAGCGGCGGCATCCGCAGCATCGCCTTTTTGGCGTCGGGCTTGCGCCGCAGGCGGGCGGCGAATCGGAACACATCGGGCGCCTTGACCCGGGGCAGCCAGCGCTTGGGCGCCAGATGGCGGTGTTTCAGCATTGCAAAGGCGTCGAGATAGTCGGCCGTCTCGGTGCCCGCAAAAGAGGAACAGCCAAACAGCATCTGCACCCCGGTCCGGTCGACAAATGTGGTCATCGCCCCCCAGGCCACCCGCAGGATATCGGCGTCGTGATGGTCGGGATGGATGCAGAAACGGCCCATCTCGACCATGCGCCCCTCGAAACTCTGCAACCCCGTCAGTTCGTAGAATTGCGCCGAATAGCTGCGCCCGATCTCGGCGCCGCCCTCCATCGTCAACATGCGAAAACAGCACACCAGGGCGCCACCCTGTCGCATGTCCTCGACCAGAATGTGGTCGCAGACGCTGTCGAAACGGTCCCGGTCGGGTGTCGCGGTGCGAAAGGCGCGTGTCCGCAGCGCCTGAGCCGCGGCGATATCCGCAGGCCCCAGCGCCAGACGCGCGCGATAGCGGCCCTTGCTCAACAGTACGGCATCCGGCATCACGCGGCCCTCCACTGAACAGGTCAAACCTAGTGGGCCGATCCCTAGCACACAAGATGTGACGCCGGGGTGACAGATACTGCCGATCAGTTGATCACGTTGGCGGGGTTGAAATTGCCCAGGTTGCCCAGCAGCTGGCGGATAAAGGTCTTGTCCTCGACGCTGGAGCTGGTCACCCGCCGTTCCAGCGGGATCACCCGCCCGTCTTCCAGCCCGTAACGCTCGATATTTCGGACCACGCCGCGCTGGTCAAAGCTGATCGCCACCAGTTCGCGCGAGACGACCTGCGGCGCGCGGGCACCATAATGGCGCATGCGGGTCGCGACATAGTAATAGCCGCTTTCATTCAGCAGGCCCGAGGAGCTGGGGGTGCCGACGGCCTCCACCACGCTGTCGCGGGTATCGACTCCGACCTGGATCGCCGCCAGCTCCTCGGCGGTGGGGACATAGCCGTGATTGCGGTAGATGGCGGTACAGGCGGTCAGCGCACCGACGGTGAGGCCGATAGCCACGATGCGGAACACCGGTTTCAGCAACCCTGCGGTCTTTGACATTCCTGCCCCCTTGCCTTGGCCTCGCGCGCCTTTTATCCCGATTACAGAAACCTTTGCTCCGGTTCAACAGACGAAAGCGCACCAATGTCCGACGAAACCGTGTTGCGGGTCGCAGATCTGCCACAAAACAGCGTTACCGCCTTCGACCTGCGTCCCGGCCCTGCCCGACTGGCCGAGATTGCGCAGGAGCTGGGCCTGGACGGCCTGCGCAAGCTGCGATTCAACGGCACGATCAGGGCCGAGGGCAAGCGGGACTGGCGGCTTGAGGCCGAGCTGGGCGCTACCGTGATCCAGCCCTGCGTGGTCACGTTGGACCCGGTCACCACCCGGATAGATACGCGGCTGACCCGGCTGTTTCTTGCCGATTGGACCGAGCCGGACGAGGAAGAGGCCGAGATGGCCACCGAGGATGACGAGGCCGAACCGCTGCGCGCGACGATCGACCTGAACGCCGTTATGAGCGAAGCGCTGGCGCTGAACCTGCCCGCCTATCCCCGCAAGGAAGGCGTCGATCTGGGCCAGGCGGTGTTCACCGAGCCGGGCAAACAGGCCATGACGGACGAGGAAACGCGACCCTTTGCCGGGCTGGCGGCACTGCGCGAAACCCTCAAAAAAGACTCATGACAAGGGCGGTGAAACCTGCCATAGGGAGCGGTCAGAAAAACCCCTTGAACGTGGCGAGAATCGCAGTATTTTCGCGCGCTCAATCGGATTTAGGGTTGGACAATGCGGGGGCTGCGGCCTAAACGCTCGTCACGCCTTCTGGGAAACGAAGAATGAAACCGGCCTGCGGCGCTGTCTGCGGCCCTCAGTTAAGACAAAGGTTGAGACAATGGCTGTCCAACAGAACAAAGTATCCAAATCGCGTCGCAACATGCGCCGTGCGCATGACGCCCTGGTTGCTGCCAACCCGAACGAATGCGGCAATTGCGGCGAGCTGAAGCGCCCGCACCATGTCTGCGCCGCCTGTGGCCATTACGACGACCGCGAAGTCGTTGCTCAGGCCGACGAGATCGAGCTGGACGAAGACGCGGCCTAAGCCCGATCTGGAGCAGGCCACGGCATGACGGCTCAGCCCGATCAGACCGGCAATGCGTCCGGACAGATCATCATCTCGGTTGACGCCATGGGCGGGGACGCGGGTCCCTCGGTCGTGGTGGCAGGCATTGCGAAATCGGCAAAGAAGAACCCCGATGTGGGGTTCATTCTGCACGGCCCTGAAGACAGGCTGAAAAAGCTGGTCGCCAAGCGGCGCGTTCTGGACGGACGCGTCGTTTTTCGTGATTGCGTCGATGTGGTCACGATGGAGGACAAGCCCAGCCAAGTCGTGCGCAACGGCAAGAACACCTCGATGTGGTCGACGCTGGAATCGGTGCGCAACGGCGAGGCCGCCGGCGCCGTCAGCTGCGGCAATACCGGCGCGCTTATGGCGCTGAGCATGCTGCGGCTGCGGCGCCTGCCCGGCGTGACCCGCCCGGCCATCGCGATTCTGTTCCCCTCTGGCAATCCGCAGGGGTTCAACGTACTGCTCGATGCCGGCGCTGATATCCGCGCCGATGCCCGCGACCTGTTGCAATATGCGCTGATGGGCGCGTCCTATGCGCGAAACGGCATGAACCTGCCCCGCCCCCGTGTCGGGTTGCTCAATGTCGGTACCGAAGAGCACAAGGGCAAGGCCGAACTGAAAGAAGCGCAGGCGCTGATCGCGGACTACGCGGATCGCGCAAACTTCGAATTCGTAGGCTTTGTCGAAGGCAGCGACATTCCCGGCAAGCGCTGTGACGTGATCGTCACAGACGGATTCACCGGCAATGTGGCGATCAAGACCGGCGAAGGCACTGCGCGGATGATCGGCTCGCTGTTGCGCGAGGCCTTCAAATACTCGCCGCTGTCGCGGCTGGCCTCGCTGCTCGCGGTGACCTCGCTCCAGCGGCTCAGCAAGCGGATCGACCCGCGCCGCGTGAATGGCGGCGTTTTCCTGGGGCTGAACGGTACCGTGATCAAGTCTCATGGCAGCGCCGATGCCACCGGCATCTCGGCGGCAGTCAAGCTTGCGTTTACTCTCGCGCAATCAGGTTTTGCTGAGCGGCTGGCTGCCCGGGTTGCATCCGCCGCCGCCCTTACCCAAGATGAACCAGCCCCAGCCGGGGCCCAGGCAGAAGAACAAGAAAGCAGGTAAAATCGATGGCAGGCCGCGCAGTTGTCAGAGGTGTCGGGCACTATCTTCCCGAACAGATCGTTCCCAACGCGGCATTCGAGAAAACCCTGGATACGACCGACGAATGGATTCGGACCCGGTCGGGGATTGAACGGCGCCATTTCGCCGCCAAGGACGAGACGACCTCGGACCTTGCCACCCGTGCCGCAGAGGCCGCGCTGGCCGATGCAGGGATGACCGCCGACCAGCTGGACGCCATCGTCCTGGCAACCTCTACCGCCGACCTCACTTTTCCGTCGGCGGCCACGATGGTTCAGGCGCGGCTGGGCATGACCAATGGTTATGCCTTTGACGTACAAGCGGTTTGTGCGGGATTCGTCTATGCGCTGAGCAACGCCAACGCACTGATCGTGTCGGGTCAGGCCAAGCGGGTACTGGTGATCGGGGCCGAAACCTTCAGCCGGATCATGGATTGGACCGACCGTTCGACCTGCGTGCTGTTCGGCGATGGCGCCGGGGCGCTGGTGCTGGAATATGAAGAGGCCGCAGGCACGCCGCAGGACAGGGGGATCCTGTCGGTCGATCTGAATTCCGACGGTCGCTACAAGGACCTGCTTTATGTCGACGGCGGCGTGTCGACCCAGACCACCGGCCATCTGCGCATGCAGGGCAATCAGGTTTTTCGCCATGCTGTCGAGAAGCTGGCCCAGACCGCCGAGACCGCTCTGGGCAAGGCCGGACTGAGCAGTGCCGATGTGGACTGGATCGTGCCGCATCAGGCCAATATCCGTATCATCCAGGGCACCGCCAAGAAGATGGGCCTGCCGATGGACAAGGTGGTGGTGACCGTGCAGGACCATGGCAACACCTCGGCCGCCTCGATTCCGCTGGCGCTGTCGGTGGGCAAGGCGCGCGGTCAGATCAAGACAGGCGATCTGGTCGTGACCGAAGCAATCGGCGGCGGCCTGGCCTGGGGTGCGGTGGTTCTGCGCTGGTAGCGGCCTATCCTGCGCTTTGCAATTCATTGATATTGACAGGGAATTTCCTGACCCCCTATGCTTTGTCAGCAACAGGGGGTCGGCATGAGTGACAAAACTCTTACACGGATGGATTTGAGCGAGGCGGTTTTCCGCGAAGTGGGCCTGTCGCGCAATGAAAGCGCACAGCTGGTGGAAAGCATGCTGAACCACATGTCCGACGCGCTGGTGCGCGGCGAACAGGTGAAAATCTCGTCCTTCGGCACCTTCAGCGTGCGGGACAAATCAGCCCGCGTTGGACGCAATCCCAAAACCGGTGAAGAAGTTCCGATCCAGCCGCGCCGGGTCCTGACCTTTCGCCCTTCGCACCTGATGAAGGAGCGGGTTGCCGCCGGAAACCGTAAGTAAATCAAAGGGTCCGTTTTCATGAGCAAATCGCCCGACGCCTTTCGCACCATCTCGGAAGTCGCGGAATGGCTGGGGGTGCAGGCCCATGTGCTGCGGTTCTGGGAGAGCAAGTTCAGCCAGGTCAAACCGGTCAAGCGTGCCGGCGGGCGCCGTTATTACCGGCCCGCGGACATGCAGTTGCTGGGTGGCATCAAAAAGCTGCTGCATGACGATGGCATGACCATCAAGGGCGTGCAGAAACTGTTGCGTGAACAGGGCGTCGCCCATGTTTCGGGCCAGTCGCAGGATCTGGAGGATTCGGCCTCTCCCGGCCCGCAAAGTGGCGGCAACGTGGTCCGGTTCAATGCTCAGCCCTCTGACAGGGACAGCGCCATACAGTTCGACATGGACCTTGGTGAACCTGTCCCGACCGAGGTTCTGCAAAAGATCGTCGCCGATTCGTCCCCCGCCCCGTCTGAGGACGACGAAGAGGACAAGACCCCCGGAGATGTAGAGATTCTGTCTGCGCCTGAACCGGCTGTGGAACCTGTTCAGAACGAGCCCCCGGAGGATGCGGTCGACGACACCCCCCCACAAGAGGCCGACGCACCGCCCCGTCCGCTTGACATCGAGGTGGCCGATATCCCCGCCGACGATGACATCGAGGCAGAGCCGGGCCTGCTGACGGCACTGGCTGAAATCCACGACCTGCCCGCTTCCGCGCAGGCCGGCATCCTCCCTCTCGCTACCAAGTTGCAGACCTGGCTGGACCGGCAGGCGGGATAAGAAAAAAGGGTATGTTTTCCTCTTGCCCCTGCCGGGAAAACCGGTATGAACACCACATCGTCGGGCTATGGCGCAGCCTGGTAGCGCGTCCGTCTGGGGGACGGAAGGTCGCAGGTTCGAGTCCTGCTAGCCCGACCAAATCACACCGACGTAACGAAAAAATGGCAGACCAGGGCCTCTGGACCGCGGAGGGAACGGGATGACCGGCGTGTGCCCGAACCAGCAGATCGAGGCAATGATCGCAGGCGGAGAGATCCGTGCCGAACCTCCGATTCTGCCTGAACAGATCCAACCCGCCAGCCTGGATTTGCGCCTGGGCGCCGTGGCGTATCGCGTCCGGGCCTCGTTTCTGGCGGGGGCCGGACACAGCGTTGCCGACCGTCTGGCCGAGTTCGAGATGCACCGGATCGACCTGAGCCATGGCGCGGTTCTTGAAAAGGGCTGCGTCTATCTGGTGCCGCTGATGGAATCGCTGGCCCTGCCCACTGAAATCAACGCCGTCGCCAATGCCAAAAGCTCGACCGGGCGGCTGGACCTGTTGACCCGGACCATCACCGATGGTGGTACCGAGTTCGATCGCATTCCGTCAGGTTACATCGGCCCGCTTTATGCCGAGATCTGCCCGCGCTCGTTTTCCGTGTTGGTGCGGCCCGGCATGCGGCTGAACCAGATCCGGTTCCGGCGCGGACAGGCGGTGCTGGACGACACCGCCCTGCGTGCGCTGCATGCCGAAACCCCGCTGGTCGATGGCCCCGCGGTCATCCAGGACGGTTTGGGCTTCTCGGTCGATCTGCGCCTGCCGGGCAGCGACCTTGTAGGCTACCGCGCCAAACCGCATACCGGCGTCATCGACCTGGATCGGATCGGCGCCTATGACCCGGCGGAATACTGGGAGGAGGTGCGCAGCCGCGATGGACGTATCATCCTCGATCCCGGTGCGTTCTACATCCTCGTAAGCCGCGAGGCGGTGCATATCCCGCCGCTTTATGCCGCCGAAATGGCCCCCTATCTGGCGATGGTGGGAGAGTTCCGGGTGCATTACGCGGGCTTCTTCGACCCTGGCTTCGGCCATGCGCAGGCCGGCGGCGCCGGTTCGCGCGGGGTGCTCGAGGTGCGCTGCCACGAGGCGCCTTTCGTGCTGGAACACGGGCAGATCGTCGGACGGCTGGTCTATGAAAAGATGGCTGAACAGCCCACGCAGCTATACGGCGCGGGCATCGCGTCGAATTATCAGGGCCAGGGGCTGAAGCTGTCGAAACACTTCAAGACCCCTGCATAACCCCCGGTCACTACAGTTCTTGTTCGTTTCGTGCCGCGCGGCGCGCCTGGCGCATTTCGCGGATGCGTTCGCGCTCGGGATCGGGTTCCGGTCGGTGTTGCGGTGGCGGAGCCTTGCGCGATTTGCGCCCCAGATTCGACACCGCGTCAAAGCCCGCATTGACGCCGCCATTCACCGCCCGGCGCACCACCGTGCGGACGATCATGTCGATCAGCTGGTTCACGTTCATGAGATTTTCCTCTTTGCTGCCCGGGCAGAGACATAGCATCAAATTTGGGAAATTTCAGGGCCTCGGCATCAATCTTCTTCAAAAAGCTCGGATTGGCCTTCGTTCTCCTCGCCCTCTTCGCGGGCTTCGGCAATCGGCAAGGCGCCCGGCGGTGGCCTGTTTTCCAGCAGCCCGGCGGCGCGCAATTCCTTGAGGCCCGGCAGGTCACGCGCGCTTTCCAGCCCGAAATGGTCCAGGAAATGCGGCGTCACCACAAAGGTGACCGGGCGGCCCGGTGTCATCCGGCGGCGGCCCAGACGGATCCACTCCATTTCCAGCAACTGGTCGATGGTGCCCCGGCTGACCGAGACGCCCCGGATCTCTTCGATCTCCGCTCGGGTCACCGGTTGGTGATAGGCGATGATCGCCAGCGTCTCGATCGCCGCGCGCGACAGCTTGCGAGTCTCGACCGTTTCCTTCTGCATAAGGAAGCCCAGGTCGGGCGCGGTGCGAATGGCCCAGCCCTCACCCACCTGCACCACCCGCACGCCGCGCCCCTCGTAGCGTTTGCGCAGCATCTCAAGCGCCCGGGCCGGGTCGCTGCCATGGGGCATGCGCGCGCCCAGGTCGCCCACGCCCACCGGGTCGGGGCTGGCAAACAGCACCGCCTCGACCATGCGTTCCTGTTCCGCCAGCGGCGGCGCCTCGAACAGGCTTTCGGTGCTTTCCTCGGGCGCGTCGCTCATGTCTCGGTATCTTTCTTGCGCAGGTGGATCGGGGCGAACAGCTCGCTTTGCCGGATTTCCAGATGGCCCTCCTTGACCAGCTGCAACGAGGCGGCAAAAGTCGCCGCCGTGGCCGAGCGGCGGCGCACCGGATCCTTGCCCCAACCTTCGGGCAGATAGCTGGCCATATCGGTCCAGCTGCCGGCGAACCCGATCAGCCCGCGCATCCGTTCCAGCGCCTGCTCCATCGTATAGACCTTGTCACGATCCATCACGAAGGGGCGGAATTCGTCGCGGGTGCGGATGCGGGCATAGGCCTGCATCAGGTCCAGCAGCGAGGCGGAATAGGTCACGGTGCGGATGCGGGCGATATCCTCGCCCTTGCCACGGCGGAAAAAGTCGCGCCCCAACTGGTCGCGCCCCATCAGCCGCGCGGCGGCATCGCGCATCGCCTGCAAACGCTCAAGCTGAAAGGCCAGATGCGCGGCCAGTTCCTCGCCCGAGGGGCCATCCTCGTCCGGGTCGGGGGGCAACAGCAGGCGCGATTTCAGAAAGGCCAGCCAGGCCGCCATCACCAGGTAATCGGCGGCCAGTTCGATACGCAGCGCCTTGGCGCGTTCGACAAAGGCCAGATATTGCCGCGCCAGTTCCAGCACCGAGATCTTGCGCAGATCCACCTTTTGCGTGCGCGACAGGGTCAAGAGCAGGTCAAGCGGCCCCTCGAACCCATCCACATCGACGATCAGCGCCTCGGCGGCCAGCCGGTCGGCAACCGAGGTCGGTTCATCGCTGAAAAGGTTATCCGTCATACACCTGCCCGCCCATGAGGCGAGATAGTTCCGCCTCGGTGGCGGGGATGTCAAGTTCCCCCGGCGGCTGACGCAGAGCAAGCGCCCGTTCTGCTCGCGCCTGGGCCTCGACACTCATCCGGCCAGCGGCCCCTGCGGCGGCCGCGCGCTCGGCCAGGGTCTGGTTGCAGACCAGAGCCACGTCGCAGCCAGCGGCCAGCGCCTGAACAGTCTTGTCGGCGATCGTGCCTGCCAGCGCCTTCATCGAGATATCGTCGGTCATGATCAGGCCCTGAAACCCGATCCGTTCGCGGATCAACGCCATCATCACCGGCGAGATGGTGGCGGGGCGCGGGTCGATCCGGTCATAGACCAGATGCGCCGTCATCCCCATCGGCATATCGTTCAACGCGCGAAACGGGGCAAAGTCGGTGCTATCCAGCGCCTCGGCCCCAAGCGCCACATGCGGCAAGTCATGGTGGCTGTCCAGCGTGGCGCGGCCATGGCCGGGCATATGTTTGACCACCGGCAGCACGCCGCCGTCCAGATGCCCCTGCGCCACGGCGCGGCCCAGCCGGGCCACGGTTTCCGGGTCAGAGCCGTAACAGCGGTTGCGCAGGAACGGATGGGTGTCGTCGCGCGCCAGATCGAGCATCGGGGCGCAATTGCTGTCGATCCCCACCGCGCGCAGCTCATGCGCAATCAGCCGGGCGCGCAGATACATCGCGCGCTCGGCCCCTGCGCCAGCCCGCGCCACATGATCGAGCGGGTGGAGCCAGTTGCGTGCCAGCGGCGGGCGCAGGCGCTGCACCCGGCCGCCTTCCTGATCGACGGTGATCACGCAGTCTCGGCCCACCGCATCGCGCATGTCCGCGCAAAGAGCGCGGACCTGATCGGCGCTGTCGACATTGCGGGCAAACAGGATGAAGCCAAACGGATCGGCCTCGCGAAACAGGGCCTTTTCATCGGCAGTCAGCCGCAGCCCCTCGGCATCAAGAATGGTGGCGCCAAAGTTCACCGGGTGGTGACCGGGATGCAATCGGCGCGCTCGGCCACCAGAACCGAGCAGAAATGCCGGGCCTCGGCAAGATCGTCAAACCCGGCGGCGCGCAAGCGATAGAAAGTGCGCCCACCGCTGGAGGCCTCCTGGATCACCCGCTGCTTGCCGTCGAGATATTCACCAAAGCGGCCATTCAGCCGGTCCCATTCCGCCCGTGCGATCTCGGGGCTGTCATAGGCGCCCAGCTGGGCCAGGCGTGTGCCCACCGGCAGGCTGGCCGGGTCCAGATCCACCGCGGTGGCGGCGCCAACAGCGGCGGTCACTGCCGCGTTCATGGCCGCGCGCGCCTCGGTCTCGGCCGGAACCGAACGCTGCGGCCGGGTCTGGGGACGCAGCGACCGGGCCACGCCGGGTTCGTCCACCAGCGCAAGCTGCGGGTTCTCGGCCAGCAGGTCGGCGGGGTCGATGGCGGGCAAGGGTTCGGGCTGTTCGATCGAGGCGGTACGGCTGGTGCCCTCATCCAGCAGGGCGCTCTCGCGCGCTTCCAGTGGCGCGGTACCCTCGGTCAGCTCCGCCACCAGCCTGTCGATATCGCCATTGCGAAAGGCCTCGACCGCTTCGGGATCGGCGGCATCGACCTCAAGCGATGCCTGGGTCGGACGCAACTCGTCCATCGGCAGGTCCTCTTCGCTCAACGACACAGGGCGCGGCGCCAGAACCAGACGGTCGGCGGGCGGCGCGGCGCTGCCCGCTGCGGCCACGGTGTTAACGGCAAGGCCCTGATGATCGGCGGGAGTGCCGCCGGGCTTTTCTGGCTGGATGCGCATCGGGCCTTCGACCGCACGCACGACCGGGACACCGCTGACATCGCGCATCACCAGCTTGTAACCCCAGATACCGATGCCCACGACGAGCGCCAGCGAGCCAACCGCCCCGGCAACGCTGATCGCGCGGGCCAAACCGGGTCTTGCGGGGGCGAGGCCATAGTCCTCGCGCACGTCCTCGGCAAGGGCCTCTTCCTCGACGTCCAGCCCCATGCCGGGCATCTGATAGCTATACTGCACCTGGTTCGGGTTCACGTGACCCGCGTAATCGAAACTCGCCATATCCGCCTCACTGCCCTATCGCGCAATTCGTTGATCACGCGAAGGTATTTCTTGAAACTGCCTCGGCCGACGGTTTGGGCGGTGTTGTTTCGAGTTACCGCATCTCCTCCGCCGGAGTGACGCCAAGAATAGCAAGACCGGCTGAAATCACAACCGCCACCGAACGGGCCAGAGCGATTTTTGCCTGGCTTGTGCCTTCATCACCATCCTGAATAAATCTGAGCTCGACCAGATCGTTGCCGCGGTTCCAGAGCGCGTGAAAATCTCCTGCAAGTTCATAGAGATAGAAGGCGATCCGGTGCGGTTCGTTGGTGCGGGCCGCGATCTCGACCAGGCGTGGCCATTCTGCCAGCTTCCGCATGACGGCCAGTTCCGCCTCGTGACCCAAAAGGCCCAGATCGGCCGCTCGCAGTGCTGCATCCGAGGTGTCGATCCCCGCCTCGGCAGCCCGCCGCAACACCGACGAGACCCGCGCATGGGCGTATTGCACGTAGAACACCGGGTTTTCGCGGCTCTGCTCCAGCACCTTGTCGAAATCGAAATCCAGCGGCGCGTCGTTCTTGCGGGTCAGCATGACAAAGCGGGTCACATCCGGGCCCACCTGATCGACCACATCGCGCAAGGTGACGAAGTTGCCCGCCCGTTTCGACATCTTGAAGGGCTCGCCATTCTTCCACAGCTTGACCAGCTGGCACAGCTTGATGTCGAGCGGCACGCGCCCGTCCGACAGCGCCGAAACGGCGGCCTTCATCCGTTTGACATAGCCGCCATGATCGGCGCCAAACACATCAATAAGCGCGTCGAAGCCTCTGGAAACCTTATCATAATGATAGGCGATATCGGGGGCGAAATAGGTCCATGCACCGTCCGATTTCATGATCGGGCGGTCGACGTCATCCCCATGTTCGGTGGATTTGAACAGGGTCTGTTCGCGCGGCTCCCAATCCTCGGGCAGCTTGCCCTTGGGCGGCTCCAGCGTGCCGCGATAGATCAGCCCCTTGGCGCGCAGACTGTCGATCGCCGCCTCGATCCGGCCCGTGCCATAGAGTGACTTCTCTGAATAGAACACGTCCATCTTGACCCCGAGCTGGGCCAGATCGGCCCGGATCAGATCCATCATCGCATCGGTGGCAAAGTTGCGGATTTCCTCAAGCCAGACCTCTTCGGGTTGATCCACATAGGCGTCGCCCACCTTGTCCTTGAGCGCCTGGCCCACCTCGACCAGGTATTCGCCGGGATAGGTGCCATCGGCGAATTCCACCGCCTGGCCATGCGCCTCGAGATAACGCAGATAGACCGAGCGGGCGAGCACGTCGACCTGGGCGCCGCCATCGTTGATGTAATATTCGCGCGTCACCTGATAGCCAGCGTAATCCAGCAGGCTTGCCAGCGCATCGCCGAACACCGCGCCCCTTGTGTGGCCTACATGCAGCGGGCCGGTGGGGTTGGCACTGACATATTCCACGTTGACCTTCTTGCCCTGCCCCATGTCCGAGCGGCCATAGGCGGTGCCGTCCAACAGCACGGTACCCACGACCCGCTGCCAGACGGGCGCGGCCAGGGTCAGGTTGAGAAAGCCGGGGCCCGCCACCTCGGCCTTGGCCACGCGGTCATCGGCGACCAGCCGGGTGGCCAGCGCTTCGGCGATGTCGCGGGGTTTCTGGCCGGCGGGCTTGGCCAGCACCATGGCGGCATTGGTGGCCATGTCGCCATGGGCGGCATCGCGCGGCGGTTCGACCGCCACATTGGCGAAATCGAGGCCCTGGGGCAGCGCGCCCCCGGCCTGCATCTGTTCCAGCGCCTCCAGAACGAGGCCGCGCATCTCGGTAAAGAGGTTCATCTCGGCATCCTTTTGCTTGACTGGCGGTTTACCACGCAAACCGCCAAGGTCAATGCAGCCCCGCGTGCGCCCGTCAGTGCCGGATCGGGTCGCTTCCGGTCAGCCGCGCGTGGTCCTGCAAGGCAAAGCGGTCGGTCATGCCCGAGACATAGTCGGACACGATCCGCGCCAGCGCGGTCTCGTCCGGGGCGGCGTCGATCTCGCCATGCCAGTGTTTCGGCATCTGCCGGGGATCGCCCAGATAGATCGGAAAAAGCTCCTCGACCACTCGCGCCACCTGTTCGCGCACCACCATGACCGAGGGCGCGCGATACATGCGGGTGAACAAAAAGGCCCTGATCTGGCGCAGATCGGACCAGAGCGCATCCGAAAACCGGATCACCGGGCGGCCCAGATGGCGAATATCCCCAACGCTTTCGGCCCCCGATCCGGCCAGCGCCGCACGCGACGTGTCGATCACATCGGCCACCATCACGCCAAACACCCGTCTCAGCGCCTCGTGCCGCCGGCGATAGGCATCGGTATCGGGATAGGTGCGGTCGACCTCGGCGTAACAGTCGCCGACGATGGGAAGTTCGGCAATCTCGTCATCGCTGAACAGCCCGGCGCGCAACCCGTCATGCAGGTCGTGGTTGTTATAGGCGATATCGTCGGACAGGGCGGCGACCTGCGCCTCGGCGCTGGCATGGGTGGTCAGTTCCAGATCAAAGGTGGCATTGCATTCGGCCAGCGCCCAGGGCAGTTCGCCCGTGACCGGGCCGTTATGCTTGGCAATCGCCTCAAGCGTTTCCCAGGTCAGGTTCAGCCCGTCAAAGGCGGCGTAGTGCCGTTCCAGCCGGGTGACGATGCGAATGGCCTGTGCGTTGTGGTCGAAACCGCCATAGGGCGCCATCAGCGCATGCAGCGCATCCTCGCCGGTATGGCCAAAGGGCGTGTGGCCCAGATCATGGGCCAGCGCCACCGCCTCGGTCAGTTCCGGGTTCAACTCCAGCGCGCCCGCGATGGTGCGCGCCACCTGCGCCACCTCGATCGAATGGGTCAGCCGGGTGCGATAGCTGTCACCCTCATGCTCGACAAAGACCTGGGTCTTGTGCTTCAGCCTGCGAAAGGCGCTGGCATGGATGATCCGGTCGCGGTCACGCTGGAAACAGGAGCGAAAGCCGCTTTCCTCTTCGGCCACCAGCCGCCCGCGCGCGCGGCCCGGATCCGAGGCAAACCCCGCTCTTTTCAATGGTCTCGTCCTTGTCGCCTGTCCCTGCCCACTCTATATTGCAGGCTGCACCGGAAAGAAACCGTGGAGACCGCGATGCGCCTGCCCCCCAAAGTCACCGACCGCGCCTTTGCCCGGCTGGCCGAAATCGGCGCCGCGGATCAGGGCCAGGCGCTGCGCGTCGCGGTCGAAGGCGGCGGCTGTTCCGGCTTTCAATACGAGATCGCTTTGGACGAACCCAAGGATGACGATCTGGTGCTCGAGGGCCAGGGTCAGCGGGTGGTGGTCGACGCGGTATCGCTGCCGTTTCTGGAAAACGCCGTCATAGACTTTTCCGAAGAGCTGATCGGCGCCCGTTTCGTGATCGACAATCCCAATGCCACCGCCTCTTGCGGCTGCGGCACCTCGTTCTCGATCTGAGGCCTCAGGGATCGGTTCGCAGGCTCAGTTCGCGTTCACGCGTTGGGGCCATTTGATCCCACAGTAGGTAGAGACCCGAGACCATCACGATGGCAGCGCCCAGCCAGGTCATCGGCGCGGGCCATTCGCCGAAGGCCAGCGCGCCCAGCGCCACCATCCAGACGAATTGCAGGTTCAAAAGTGGCGTGACTACATAGGCCGCCAGAAGTCGCAGCGCGATCACCAGCAGCCAGCGCGCAAGAAACAGCAGCGCCGCATAGGCGCCGACCCAGGCGAGATCCAGCATCGGCATCGGCACCCAGACAAAAGGCAGCGCCGCCGTCATGCTAAGGCCCAGTGCCAGGTTCGGATAAAATACCTGCGCCAGTGCGTTGCTTTCATGGCGGCCGATATAGCGCGACAGGATCAGCGAGAAGGTGCCCGTCACCACCCCGCCCAGCGCCCAGAGATGCCCCGCCCCGATGGCACCGATGCCCCCCGGCATCAGGCAGAGCACGCCCACAAAGCCCGCCACCAGCGCCGCCCAGGCCGCCGGACGGGCATGTTCGTCCAGCATCAGCCCCGACATCAGCGCCGCCACGATCGGCATCAGGCCGATAAAGACAAAGACATCTGCAAAAGGCAGCAGCCGGAAGGTATGAAAGAAGCAGAGCGAGGCCACCACCGTTGCCAACGCCCGCAACATCATGGCGTGGGGGCAGACGGTTCTGAGCGCCCGCGTCCGGTTACCCCGCGCCGCCGCGAGGCTGATCGCCGCAACGATGAGCCCCGAGATCGCGTAAAGCTGTGGCGCCGCATACCCCTGGGCGATGAGCTTGGTGATGGCATCCGCCGACGAGATCACCGCCGTATAGGCCAGAACCAGCCCCCCACCTGTCAGCGCCGCCCTCATCCCGCCACCCGCATCAGGCTGCTGCGGGCAAAACCGGCAAAAAAGGCATCGAACCGCGGGCTGCTGGCCTCGGCCTCGGTCAGGATGTCATGGCCGGTCTCGCTCAACTGCGCCGCGATCTGCGGACGCATCCGGTCCCAGTCGCCACTGCGCGCCGGGCCCATCCGGTAGATACATTCGGAAATCTCGCGCAGCGGTCCGCCCCAATTGGCCGCCCGGTGAAACGAAACCGGGCCTTGCGCCACCGCCCGCGCGGGCGCACCGCGGCCCGCCGCCAGCCAGGCCCAGGCGCAGACCAGATATTCGTGATAATCGTCCTGCATCTCGGCCTGCGCTCCGCTGCGAAGGGTAAATCCCCCCAGTGCGCCCGCCAGCCAGTTTTCCCAGATCGGCGAGGGCTTTGCGCCAGCATAGCGCATCGCGACACAGATTTCTGCCAAAAGATCCGCGTTTTGTTCCAGATAGGCCAATAGACCCGCATATTCGAGGCTGACAAGCGCCTCGGCCGGCAGGTTCGGGGCACGCCGCCCGTATTCGGACAGGTAGAACACGATATGGGTCAGCTCATAGGCGGCCTTCTTGTTGGGCAGTGCAAAAGTCTCGGAACGCGCGATGAAATCATGCAGCCGCGCGGTCAGACCCGCATCGCGCGACGACATCGCGACGCCGCGCCGGGCCAGCAGGCGGCGCGCCTCGGCCCGCTGCAAATCGGACAGTTCCGCCTCGGGCAGGCCCTGCCGCGCCACCCAGTCCGCCAGTTCAGCCCCGGTATCGCCCGGCATCCCCAGATCCTCGAGATCGAGGCAGATCGACAGCAGGAACCGGTAATATTGCGGAAAGAAGCGCAGCCGCTCTGGCAGGTCGGTGTAAAAGGCCAGATGCGGCTCAAGCGCCACCTGGCCCGGTGCCTGGCCGGTGCATTCCAGAATGTTCAGCAGCTCGGCATTTTCCTTGAGCCAGAATACATCGTCTCCAAACCGGCGATGGCTGGCAAAGCCTTCGATCAGCGCCGCGAGCCCCCGAAGGGGCCCGAAGCTTGGGCGCCGGGCGTTCAGCTGGATGACGTTCGACATGAGAGTTCTCCCGTGTTTCGCGGCGTCCAACAAACGCCCGGCCCTTCCCTGTTGCGTACTCAGCTGCCCGACGAGAACATCTGGGTGCCTTCGCCCAGCTTGACCGCAACCGCGCCCACCTTCTCGCAGCTGGTCGAGAACATCTGGGTGCCTTCGCCCGCGCTGGTGTTGGTGCCCGAGGCCTGGCAGCTGGTCGAGAACATCTGAACGCCCTCGCCCGTGGCGGTGTCGGCGCCCGTGGCCTGACAGCTGGTCGAGAACATCTGAACGCCCTCGCCTGTGGCGGTGTCGGCGCCCGTGGCCTGGCAGCTGGTCGAGAACATCTGAACGCCCTCGCCCATCATGGCGCGGGCCGAGGTTGTCGGCGCGGAGCCGGACGAGAACATTTCCGTTACGTCGCCATCCATCATGCTGGCACCGTCTTTGATTTCGCCTTGGATTTGGTTGATCTTGAGCATGGCAGTCATTGGTCTGTCCCCCAGAGTTGGTGTTGATGACCCCCTCACGGTTGCAGGACCGACGGCTCTCGAAAAGATATTTTTCAATCATGCGTTGCAAAATAATGAGTTATCCACATTAAGGAAATTAGGCAAAAATAAGTCATTCAATAAAATTGTAGGCCACGGAAATCATTGAAAAAAATTTATCCACAACCCGAAAATTCAGCGAATTGGGGCAAAAGTTCGGCAACTTCAAAGCGAATCGGCGGGACGAATTCGCCCGAACTTGCCGATCTGCGGGTTCTTGCATCGCTTGCCCCCGCCGCCGGGATCGGGGATAGATCGGGGCAAAGCCAGCACGGGGGACCCGGACATGAAGATCGCCACGTTCAACATCAACGGGATCAAGGCCCGCGCCCAGGCGCTCCCAAACTGGCTGGATAACGCCCAACCCGATGTCGTGCTGCTGCAAGAGATCAAGTCGGTGGACGAGGCTTTCCCCCGCGATCTGTTCGAAGAGCGCGGATATAACGTGGAAACGCATGGCCAGAAAGGCTTCAACGGGGTGGCGATCCTGTCGAAACTTCCGCTCGAGGATGTCTCGCGCGGGCTACCGGGCGACGAGAGCGACGAACAGGCGCGCTGGATCGAGGCCACGGTGGTGGGCAAACAGGCGCTGCGGATCTGCGGGCTCTACCTGCCCAATGGCAACCCGGTCGAACTGACCGAGGATGGCAACGCAGTGCCGGGCGGAAAGTACGACTACAAGCTGCGCTGGATGGAGCGGCTGCGGACCCGCGCAGCAGAGCTGTTGGCGGCAGAGGAACCGGCGCTTATGGCGGGGGATTACAACATCATCCCGCAGGCCGAGGACGCCAAGCGCCCCGAGGCCTGGCGCGAGGACGCGCTGTTTCGGCCCGAAAGTCGCGCCGCCTTTCGCCGGATCCTGAACCTGGGCTTTACCGAGGCGTTCCGAGCACGGGTGCAGGGGCCGGGGCATTATTCGTTCTGGGACTATCAGGCCGGCGCCTGGAACCGCAATGACGGTATTCGCATCGACCATTTCCTGCTGACCCCGCAGGCCGCCGACCTGATGCGCGATTGCGGTATCGACAAGGAGGTACGCGGCGGCGACAAGCCGTCCGATCACGTGCCTGTCTGGGTCGAGCTGGATATCTGAGCCGCCGGGGGGTCCGGGGGCGCTGCCCCCGCCGCGCAAGCGCGACTCCCCCGAGGTATTTTCGAACAGAAGAAAGAGAGGGCCGTTTACGCGCCCTTTGTCACGTCATGGCGGTAGAGCCAGTCGAACTGGCGCACCATGCGGGCGGGCGCCAGCCTGCCGCCCAGCGACAGGGCCAGATGCGCGGGACCGCGCAGCGGGCTGCGCAGGTGGTATTTCCAGGCATTGCCGTTAGCCGCCGCGATCACCCGGCGGGCGCGGGCCTGACGGCGGGCCTGATAGGCGGCCAAACCCAGTTCGATCCCCGGCGCCTTCCCCAGTTCATCGGCCAGCACCCAGGCGTCTTCGAGCGCCATGTTGGCGCCCTGTGCCATGAAAGGCAGCGTCGGGTGGGCCGCGTCGCCGACCAGAGTGACCCGGCCCCGATGCCAGGTTTCCGCCACCGGGTGACGGAACAGCCCCCAGAGGCCCGGCGCGCTCACCTGCGCCAGAAGGGCGGCGGGCAGGCCGGTGAAATCTGCAAACGCGGCGCGCAGGTTGGCGGGGTCGTCGGACTGGCTCCAGCTTTCGGCGGTCCAGTCGTTGCGCTCCTGCACCGCGACCAGATTGACCAGGCTTCCACCCCGCAGCGGGTAGCAGACCAGATGTCGCCCCGGCCCCATATAGACCCGCGCCTCGTCCGGCAGGCCGACCATGTTGGGTACGGTCGCGCGCCACGCAACCTGACCGGTGAAGAAAGGTTTGCCCGCCCCGTTCAGCGCGGCGCGGGCGCGCGAGTGCAGCCCGTCTGCCCCCACCACCAGATCGGCCGTCAGATGGGCCCCATTGCACATATGCAGGACCGGTGGTGACCCGGGATCGACACGGTCCACTTTCTGCAACAGCCTGACATGCACGCCTGCCCGGCGCACCGCCTCGGCCAGAAGGTCGACGAGGTCCGCACGATGTACGAAGGCATAACGCTGGTCGCCCGCATGGCGCACCAGGTCGAGCCGCACCACCTCGCCCGGGCGGCGGTAGTCCGACAACACCACCGCGCGACCCCGGACCGAAATCTCCTCGAAGGCCGGGCCCAGCCCCAGCGCGCCCAAGACCGCGGCGCCATTGGGGCTGACCTGGATCCCGGCGCCCACTTCGGCGATGGCATCGGCCTGTTCCAGCACGGTGACATCGGCGCCGCGCGCCTTGAGCGCCAGCGCGGCGGTCAGCCCGCCGATACCGGCGCCCACCACGATGATCCTGGTTCCGAACATTCCCATGCGCCCCGTTTAACGCAAAAACGCCGGGGCGAAAGGCCCCGGCGTTTCCGCTGATTGTCGCAGGTCGCGACATCAATCGTCGCGATGGACTTTTTCCCGGCGCTCGTGGCGTTCCTGCGCTTCGAGCGTCATGGTCGCGATCGGGCGCGCATCCAGACGCTTGAGCGAGATCGGGTCACCGGTCACCTGGCAATAGCCATATTCACCGTCATCGATGCGACGCAGCGCGGCGTCGATCTTGGCGACCAGCTTGCGCTGACGATCGCGGGTTCTGAGTTCCAGCGCCCTGTCCGTCTCTTCGCTGGCGCGGTCGGCCACGTCGGGAATGTTGCGCGTGCTGTCTTGCAACCCTTCGATCGTGTCGCGGCTGCCCGCCATCAATTCGTGTTTCCAGTTGATCAGCTTGCGGCGGAAATACTCAAGCTGACGATCATTCATGAATGGCTCGTCTTCGGCCGGGCGATAGTCTTCCGGCAGAAAGGATTCCGGCTTCATCTGTGCTCCCTCGGTCTGGCCTACAACGTCCGTTTCGGTAATATGTTCAGACATTCGGCTCCCCCTTCTGCCGCAGCGTTTATCCGACGAGCCAGGGAATGTCACTACACAAAGACAAGTGACGGCGGCCAAAAATCCGCCCTGACCGGCAATTCATCGCACCCGCTGAAAACTAGGCGCAAACCCTTGTTTTTTTATGAATTCGGGCCGGCACCACAGAGCCCGGGTGGAAACTGACGTTACGACATATGCAGAGGAAAGGCTCAATTTGTAAGCCTTGCGGAGGGAAACAGCCTGTTTCCGGTCTCGGGCGCGACGCGGCGGCGCGCCTTGCCAAAGCGAAACGCGCGCTTTACCTGAAGGCCAAGCACGACAGGATGAGGGCCGCCATGACCGCACGTTTCCAGGGAACCGCCGAATATGTGGCGACCGACGATCTGACGATTGCCGTAAACGCCGCCGTGACGCTGGAGCGCCCGCTGCTGGTCAAGGGCGAGCCCGGCACCGGCAAGACCGAGTTGGCCAAACAGGTCGCGGGCGCGCTGGGGTTGCGGATGATCGAGTGGAACGTAAAGTCCACCACTCGTGCACAGCAGGGCCTCTATGAATATGACGCGGTCAGCCGTCTGCGCGACAGCCAACTGGGCGAGGAGCGCGTGCATGATGTGAGCAACTACATCAAGAAGGGCAAGCTGTGGCAGGCCTTTGACGCGGACGAGAAAGTGGTTCTGTTGATCGACGAGATCGACAAGGCCGATATCGAGTTCCCCAACGACCTGTTGCAGGAGCTCGACAAGATGGAGTTCCATGTCTACGAGACTGGCCAGACCATCCGCGCCCGGCAGCGCCCCATCGTCATCATCACCTCGAACAACGAAAAGGAACTGCCCGACGCGTTTCTGCGGCGCTGTTTCTTTCACTATATCCGCTTCCCGGACGAGGCCACCATGCGCCGCATCGTCGAGGTACATCATCCCGGCATCAAGGAAACGCTGCTGACCGCCGCACTGACCCAGTTCTACGAGATTCGCGAGACACAGGGGTTGAAGAAGAAACCCTCGACGTCCGAGGTGATCGACTGGCTGAAACTGCTGCTGGCCGAGGATCTGACCGCCGAGGATCTGCGCCGCGACGGGGCCAATGCGCTGCCGAAACTGCATGGTGCGCTGCTCAAGAACGAACAGGACGTGCACCTGTTCGAACGGCTGGCCTTCATGGCGCGGGGCAAACGCTGATTCACGCGAAATTGGTGACAGATCGAGGGCGGTTCGTTTCGAGCCGCCCTTTTTGTTTCCAAAAAAGTGGTAAACGGGGCCTTAATCGCCCTTCGCGCGCTTGCCCCCAAAGGGTTGCGGATGCCACCATGTCCTTGTCAGAGCGGTAACCTTACGCCCCGACAAAGATTGACAGGTTTGGTAACGTTGAGCAGCAGTAACACGATGACAGTCAAAAGCGCCTTTTCCCGTGCCGTCTCCCGCCCGCTGTTCCGGGCGCTTGCCGTGGTTTCGGGCCTCGGCCTTGCCGCCTGTGATACTGTCCCGCTCGAGGATACGCCGACCCGCGCGCAGACGCCAGGCCTGACGCTGGAGCCGATGAAAAGCTTTGGCACCACACGGGTACAGCCGCCGCAACGGTCGAACGGCAATATCGCGGCCGATTTCCTCGCCCTGCATTTCCAGCTGGAAAGCGGGCGCGACCTACCGGTGTTTACCCGGTTCGAGACCCCGATCACCGTGCGCGTGACCGGTTCGCCGCCCGTCAGCCTGCAATCGGATCTGACCCGGCTGCTGGGGCGCCTGCGCGGCGAGGCCGGGATCGACATCCGTCAGGTCAGCGACGCCAGCGCCAATATCACCATCGAAGCTGTCAGCCGCGAGGAGATTGGCCGCGCCCTGCCCCATGCAGCCTGTTTCGTGGTTCCCAACGTATCTAGCCTGGCCGAGTTCCGCCGCGACCGCCGCAAGGACAAGACCAATTGGGCCAACCTGCGCAAGCGCGAGCGGCTGGGCATCTTCGTACCCTATGACAGCAGCCCGCAAGAGCTGCGCGACTGCCTGCACGAGGAATTGGCACAGGCGATCGGGCCGCTCAACGATCTCTACCGCCTGCCGGATTCGGTGTTCAACGACGACAATATCCACACCATCCTGACCGGGTTCGACATGCTTGTGCTGCGCGCCACCTATGCGCCGGAACTGCGCAGCGGGATGAGCCAGGCCCAGGTCGCCGCGGTGCTGCCCGACCTGCTGGGCCGGCTCAACCCGCGCGGCGTCACCGTGGCGGCGCAGCCGGTGGTCACCACCCCGCGCGCCTGGATCGACCAGGTGCAGGCCGCGCTTGGCCCGGGCGTGGCCTTTCAGACCCGTCTGGATGCGGCCAACCGCGCCGCACAGATGGCTCAGTCCTGGGGCTGGACCGACCACCGCCGCGCCTTTGGCCATTACATGCTGGGGCGGATGCTGCAAACCGCTGATCCTGACCTCGCGCAGCGGCATTTCACGACCGCCATGCAGGTGCTGCAATCGACACCGGGCACCCGGCTGCACCAGGCCTATGTGACGACCCAGACCGCCGCCTTTGCCATCTCGCGCGGCGATGGTGCCGGGGCGCTGGCCCAGTTGCGCCCGATGCGCGACGTGGCCGCCCAGGCCGAGAATGCAGCGCTGCTGGCCACCCTGATGATGCTCGAGGCCGAGGCGCTGACCCTGTTGGGCAAAACCGACGCGGCCCGCGACCTGCGGCTGGACAGCGTCGGCTGGGCGCGGTACGGGTTCGGCTCTGACTGGGCGGTTCGGGCCAAGATGCAGGAGATCGCGGCGCTGAACCCCCGCAACGCACTGGGCGGGTAAGAAACGCATGATTGTCATCGCAGCGGCGCTGTTTGGCGCCCTGCTTGGCGGGCTGACCGCCAAGCGACGTAACGGCACAACCGCGGATATCGCGCAATATGCTGCGGGCTACGCGATTGCCTTCGCGCTCCTTGGGATGATAGCAACATTGGTGATCCACCGTCTGATGGTCTGAGCCGATGTTCCTGCCCTTTTTCGAGAATTTGCGCAAAGCCGGGGTGCCGGTGTCGCTGCGCGAATACCTGACCTTTCTCGAAGGCATGAAAAAGGGGCTGGCCACTTACGATGTCGAGGCCTTCTATTACCTGGCCCGCGTCTCGATGGTGAAGGACGAGCGCAATATCGACAAGTTCGACCGCGCCTTTGCCGCCAGTTTCAAGGGGCTCGAAGAGATCACCTTTGAGCAGGTGATGGAGGCCGTGGACATCCCCGCCGACTGGCTGGAGAAGATGGCCGAGAAACACCTGTCGCCCGAAGAAAAGGCCGAGATCGAGGCGCTGGGCGGGTTCGACAAGCTGATGGAGACGCTGCGCGAGCGGCTCAAGGAACAACAGGGCCGCCACCAGGGCGGCAACAAGTGGATCGGCACCGCCGGCACCTCGCCCTTTGGCGCCTATGGCTACAACCCCGAAGGGGTGCGCATCGGCCAGAAGGAAAGCCGCCACCAGCGCGCGGTCAAGGTCTGGGACAAGCGCGAGTTCAAGAATCTCGACGACACGGTCGAACTGGGCACCCGCAACATCAAGGTGGCGCTGAAACGGCTGCGCCGCTGGGCGCGCGAGGGCGCGGCGATGGAACTGGACCTGGACGGCACCATCCGCGCCACCGCCGAACACGGCTATCTGGACGTCAAGGAACGGCCCGAACGGCATAACGCGGTCAAGGTGGTGCTGTTCCTTGACGTGGGCGGCTCGATGGACCCTCATGTGAAAGTGGTCGAAGAGCTGTTTTCAGCGGCGCGCGCCGAGTTCAAGCATCTTGAGTATTACTACTTCCACAATTGCCTCTACGAAGGTGTCTGGCGCGACAACCGCCGCCGCTGGGATGCGCAGATTCCCACCCATGAGGTGCTGCGCACCTATGGTCCCGATTACAAATGCATCTTCGTGGGCGATGCTTCGATGAGCCCTTACGAGATCGCCTATCCCGGCGGCGCCAACGAGCATTGGAACCAAGAGGCTGGTCAGGTCTGGCTGGCGCGCGCGCGCGAGCAATGGGCCAGCAACCTCTGGATCAACCCGGTGCCCGAGAAATACTGGGACTATACCCATTCGATCGGCATGATCCGCGAGATATTCGAGGACCGAATGGTGCCGATGACCCTGTCGGGGCTGGAACAGGGCATGCGGGTGCTGACCCGCTGACCGTCAGCTGCGCGGCGGCCAGCAGCGTCATGCATTCAGTACACGACCCCAGCGTTAACCCTGTCCACATCACCGGATAAAAGGGCAGAACTCTGCCCAGGATGGCGCCCTGCCCACCGTGCCGCCCCGTCATCGGCGGCTTGCCGCTTGCCCCGGACCCCGGAACGCCCCATATCTGAACCATGTTGCGCGTCACCCCGATCCTGCTGGCGGTTCTCTACGCCTTTGCCATGTACCATTTCTCGGCCTGGCGGACCCGGCGCGAGCTGGATGCCCGCTCGACCGAGCTGGCCGACCCGGCGCTGAAACGGCTGACCGACCGGCTGGCGGCGGCGCTGGGCGTGGCGCGGGTGCCGGTGCATATCTACGAGATCGACCCGGTCAACGGGCTGGCCGCGCCAGACGGGCGCATCTTCATCACCCGCGGCTTCTATCGAAAATATCAAAGCGGCGAGGTCACCGGCGAAGAGTTGACCTCGGTCATTGCGCATGAGCTGGGGCATGTGGCGCTGGGCCATTCGCGGCGCCGGATGATCGACTTTTCCGGCCAGAACGCCATGCGCACCGCGCTGGCCATGCTGCTGGGCCGTTTCATCCCCTTTTTCGGGGTCTGGATCGCCAATATGCTGACCACCCTGCTTGCCGCGCGACTAAGTCGCGCCGACGAATATGAGGCCGACGCCTATGCCGCCGCCCTGCTGACCAAGGCCGGCATCGGTGTGGCGCCGCAAAAGGCGCTGTTTCACAAGCTTGACGCGCTCACTGCGCAGCGCGCCGGGGTGGCGCCGGCATGGCTGCTCAGCCACCCAAAAACCGCCGAGCGCATCGCCGCACTTGACCGGCTCGAAGCGCGCTGGCAGGCGCATTGATCCTCAGGACCGACCCGCATGCTCTATTCCCTGCTCGACCTTGCCCCGGTGCCCGAGGGCAGCGATATTCCCCAGGCGCTGGCCAACAGCGGCGATCTGGCCGCACATGCCGAGGCGCTGGGATATCATCGCTACTGGCTGGCCGAGCATCACAACATGCCCGGCATCGCCAGCGCCGCGACCGCGGTGCTGATCGGCCATATCGCAAGCCGGACCAAGACAATGCGGATCGGCGCGGGCGGCATCATGCTGCCCAATCATGCGCCCTATATGGTGGCCGAGGCCTTTGGCACGCTGGCGTCGCTCTATGGCGACCGCATCGACCTGGGCCTGGGTCGGGCGCCCGGCACCGATATGGCTACCGCCCGCGCGCTGCGCCGGGGTCTGTCACAACAGGACAGTTTCCCACAGGATGTGATCGACCTGATCGGCTTTCTTGGCCCCGAGGATCCAGAGGCACGGGTGCGCGCCTTTCCCGGCCAGAACACCCATGTGCCGGTCTGGATCCTGGGCTCCAGCCTCTATGGCGCGCAGCTGGCCGCGCAGTTGGGCTTGCCTTACGCCTTTGCCTCGCATTTCGCGCCTCAGGCGCTGGAAGAGGCGCTGGAGGTCTATCGCCGCAGCTTCCGCCCTTCGGTTTATCTGGATCGGCCTCATGCGATGATGGCGATCAATGTCTTTGCCGCCGAAACCGATGCCGAGGGGGTGCGCCTGCGCACCACCATGCAACAGGCCTTTGCCCGGCTCAGGCTGGGGCGGCCCGGCAAACTGCCGACGCCGGTTGACGATATCGCCGCGCATCTGGATCGCGCCACGCTGGCCGGGGTGAATGCCGCGCTCAGCGTCTCGGCGGTGGGCAGCCCCGAGACGGTGCGCGCCGATCTGACCCGCATCATCAACAGATATCAGCCCGACGAGGTGATCCTGACCGGGCAAATCCACGATCACACCGCGCGCAAACGCTCGTTCGAGATCGCAGCCGGGATCCTGCGCTCACTCTGAGCGGTGGTGTTCCAGCGCCTTGCCCAGCCGGGGCAGCCGCGCCTTCTTCATCAGGCTGCGCAGGGTCCATGTCTCGCCCGACAGACGGTTGGCCTCATCCAGCACTTTTGCCGCCATGCGCGCGAAACCCTCTGGATCGTCATTGAAAAATTGCAAAAGGAACGCATCCGGGTCGATCCGCTCCAGCCCTTCCTCGGCCAGGATATTGCGCGGAAAATCGGCGCGGTTGAGGGTCACGATCACATCCGCCGACCCGGCAACGGCGGTGGCCAGCACATGGATATCCGCCGGATCGGGCAGCCACAGGCGTGCCTCGACACCCGGCGCGGGCGGCACTTCGGCTTTCGGCCAGGCGGCGCGGGTCAGGGCGATCTCGGCCCGCGCCTGAGCCTCTCCCGCCGGTCCCAGCTTGACCGCCGCGCGCGCCCATTCCTCAAGCATGCGGGCCGACCAGAGCGGGGTGAAATGCCCCAGCCGCGCCGCGCCCAGCAGCATCTCGCGCATGACCGTGGGATAGATCACGCAAGTGTCGAGCACCGCTTTCACAGCCGAAAGAACACCGCCTTGAGATAGCCACTCTCGGCCAGTTGCGGCAGTTGCGGATGGTCCGGCCCGGCAAAGCCGGTATGGATCAGCTGCGCGCTGCGCCCGGCGCGGCCGATGCCGCGCACGCTGGCCTCGCGGAACCGCGACAGATCGGCAGCATGCGAGCAGGAGCAGAGACCCAGATAGCCGCCCGGCCGCACCAGCGCCGCAGCCAGCCGTGCAACCCGTTCATACGCACGCAGCCCCGCGTCCAGCGCCTGTTTCGAGGGCGCAAAGGCGGGCGGATCACAGATCACCACGTCGAATGTCTCGCCTTCCTCGCCCAGCGCGGTCAGCACGTCAAAGGCGTCGCCCTGCCGCGTCTCGAACCGCCCGGCCAGACCCGAGGCCAGCGCCCCCTGTTCGGCCAGCGCCAGCGCCGGGGCCGAGCCATCGACCGCCAATGCGCTGCCCGCGCCGCCGGCCAGCATCGCCAGCGCAAAGCCGCCCACATGAGAGAACACGTCGAGCACCCGCGCGCCCTGCCCCGCCAGCCGCGCGGCAAAGGCATGGTTGGGGCGCTGGTCGTAGAACAGGCCGGTTTTCTGGCCACCGGTCAGGTCGGCCATATAAGTGGCGCCATTCATCAGCACCGGCACCGGTGCAGTGGGGGCAGCCCCGGCCAGCACCGCGTTTTGATCGTCGAGCCCTTCGAGCGCGCGCGTACGCCCCGAGGCATTTTTCAGAACCGTGCTGACACCAGTCACCTTGATCAGCGCAGCACTCAGCAGTTCCAGATGCGCCTCGGCCCAGGCGGCATTGGGCTGAGTCACGCAGGCGTCACCGAACCGGTCGATGATGACACCGGGGAACCCGTCGGCTTCGGCGTGGACAAGACGGTAAAAGGGGGCGTCAAACAGGCGTGCGCGCAGCGCCAGCGCCCGGGTCAGCCGCGCCTCGAACCATGCGGCGTTCAACTCCGCCTCGGGGTCGCGGTCCAGCATCCGGGCCAGGATGCGCGAGCCGGGATTGACCGCCACCAGCCCCAGCGGCGCGCGGTTGTCATCCTCGAGCACCGCAACCGTGCCCGGCGCGATCTTGCGCGTGCGGCGGTCGGTGACCACCTCGTTGTCGAATACCCAAGGCGCCCCGTGACGGATGGCACGGGCGTTTGCCTTGGGCTTCAGGCGGATGCGGGGACGGTCAAAAACGTCAGAGGGCGCTGTCATGAGCGCCCTCTTAATCCCATTCCGGTTGGCTGGGAAGTGTCAGAGACGATTCATCACCTGGATGATGCCCAACGAGGCGTTCTCGTACCCTTTGGGGTTGGTCAGCTCTTGCTGGATCACCCAGGTCAGATGGTCGGTGATCCGGACCTTTTGGGTCTGACCGCGCGCCTCGGCATTGATCGCCTGCTGGCCGCCAAAGGCCTCGAGATCGGCGCGGACTTCGCGCGGCGGCATCAGCTGCTCGCCGGTGGTCGGGTCCTTGAGGACGATGTCGAAGGTGATCGCATGTACACCGCCGGTGGTATAGCGCGCCTTTTCGGTCAGCGCGTGAAAGCGTTTTACCACGATTTCAAGGTCGGCATTGACCGGGCCATTCAGAGGGCTGACACCGCGCACCATCGCGTCCTGCACGATCTTCTGCACCTGGGCGTGACGGTCACCGATCGGATCCTCGCGCCACACGATGTCGCCGCGCGGCAGATAGCTGTTGCGCTCGGACACCTTGAGCGAGCGCGGCACCAGCACGGTGACCGAGTTGATCGATACCGGCGCCTGCCCTGCTACCAGCCCGGCAACACCCGGCTCCTGCGTGGCAGCGCGAGCGACGCTGTCGGTGTGCGGGATCACCACCTGACCCACCGCCGCGGTAGGTTGGACCCGATACTGGGGCTGCAGCAAGTCATAACCGGCCGGGGTCGTGATCGACGTGTTCGGCAATTGCTCGTAAGGGGCGTTCCGGGTCGGAACGTCGACTGCCGTGCAGGCTGCAACTGACAGGCCCAAACCGGCGAGCAGGATCATCCGCATGGTCTTCATGTCTCTTCTCCTTATTCGGGTCTCGACTCCCACAGCCATGCCCGTTTGAGGAGAATTTGCCCCGCAATTAGGGCAACTTTGCGACAAATTCCGTACGATTCAGAGATTGTTTCCGATCTGGGATCACTCAGTTTCTGGGTCTGCTGCGCCAGCCACCGCGCCGACGGGGCGCCTGTTCGGCGTTCAACCCGTCCTGCATGACGGCGGTCATCGGGTGGTCGGGTGCCTCGGCCCCATAGCGACCATGCAGATCCGCAAGCGCATCGCGCTGGTCGGTTCCCACCGGCAGGCTGAGTGCCCAGTCGAGGAAGATGGTGCGGCACTCGGGGCCCGTGATCCCCTCGATCCTGTAGGCCTCGTAGATCAACCCCTTGGGGTCATGCGGGTCACCCGTCTTCGGCATCCTTTGTTCCTCCCACCGCCGCGCCGATCAGCGCCGCCGCTTCGGCATATGTCGTCTCCAGCGCCGCTTCCAGCGACGCCATATCCTGAAACCCGGTGCTGCGGCAGAGGAAGGCCGCGCCGCCCTCGCCGATCCGCTCCGCGTCGATCATCTCGCCCGACAGCAGCCGCGCCGCCGTCTGTACCGACCAGCATAGGTCATAGGCACGGGTCAGCGACTGCGCATCCGCGACATCCAGCCATCCGGCGGCGACCGCCCCCTGCAATCCCTGCGCCACATCGCGCGCGGCGCTGCCTGACAACAGCGCGCCGGTCTGGGCTACCAGTTCGATATCCAGCATCCGGCCCGGCCCGGTCTTGGCGTCCCACACCCCGGCGGGCTGTTTCGCCGCCGCCAGCCGCGCCCGCATCTCGGCCACTTCGCGCAGCACCTTGTCGCGGTCGGCGGGGCGGCTCAGCAACTCTTGCCGGAACCGCTCGATATCCGCACCCAGTGCCTCCGACCCCGCAACCGGACGGGCACGGGTCAGCGCCAGATGTTCCCACACCCAGGCCTCGTTCAGCTGATATTCGGTAAAGCTGGTCCAGCTGGTCGCCACCGGCCCCTGTGTCCCCGAGGGACGCAGGCGCATATCGACCTCGTAGAGCTTGCCCTGCGACATCGGCGCGGTCAGCGCGGTAATCAGCGCCTGCGTGAGCCGCGCGTAATAGGGCCGGGTCGCCAGCGGGCGCGGCCCGTCCGAGCCTTCGGCGTCTTCGGGGTCATAGATCACGATCAGGTCGAGATCGGATTGCGCGTTGATCCGCCCTGCCCCCAGCGAACCCATGCCCAGCACCGTGGCGCCGCGCCCGGGCGGGGTGCCGTGTTTGCGGGCGAATTGCGCCTCGACCACCGGGAACAGCGCCGAGATCACCGCCTCGGCCAGTTCGGCATATTGCGCGCCGGCACGGGCGCCGTCGATGAGCCCTCGCAGATGATGCACGCCGATGCGGAAATGCCATTCCTTGGTCCAGCGCCGCGCCATGTCGAGCCGGGCCTCGTAATCGTCCTCGGCGGCCAGACGCTCGGCCAAATCGGCCCGCAGCGCCGCCCCGCCCGGCCAGTCGTCGAAGAACGAACCGCCAATCACCGCATCGAAGACCGATGCATTGCGCGACAGAAACGCCGCCAGCGCATGGCTGGTGCCGACGATATCGACCAACAGGTCGATCAGCTGCGGATTGGCCTCGAACAGGGAAAACAGCTGCACCCCTGCGGGCAGCCCGGCCAGAAAGCCATCGAGCGCCAGCAGCGCCTCGTCCGGTTTGGCGGTGCGCGCCAGCCGCGCCAGCAGTTCGGGCTTCAGCCGTTCGAAAATGCGCCGCCCCCGTTGCGAGCGCAGCGCCGGATAGGTAGGCCAGCGCGACAGCACATTGTCGTCGAACACCACCTCTGCCGGCAGGGCGGGCGCCGGGGCGGCGGCGCTATCGGGGGCAAAGAAATCCTCGGTCAGCCGGTGCACCTCGGTCAGGCGCCGGGTCAGGTCGGCGCGCAGTTCCGCGGCATCGATCCCCATCAGGCAGGCCACTCGGGCAATGCCCTCTTCGGTTTGCGGAATGCGGTGGGTCTGGGCATCGTGTACCATCTGGATACGATGTTCGACCTCGCGATGGGCGCGGTAGTGGCGGGTGAGCGCCTCGGCCACCTCGGGCGGCACCCAACCCTTGGCCGCCAATGCCGCCAGCCCCTCGACCGTGCCGCGTAGGCGCAGGTCACGGTCGCGCCCGCCTGCGATCAACTGCCGGGTCTGGGTAAAGAACTCGATCTCGCGGATACCGCCCCGGCCCAGCTTCATGTCATGGCCCGGAATGGTCAGGGCGCCGCCGGTGCCCTTGTTTTCGCGAATGCGCAGGCGCATGTCATGGGCGTCCTGGATGGCAGCGAAATCCAGATGACGCCGCCAGACAAAGGGGCGCAGGGTTTCCAGGAAGCGCGCCCCCGCCGCCAGATCGCCCGCGCAGGGCCGCGCCTTGATATAGGCGGCACGTTCCCAGGTGCGGCCAAGGCTTTCGTAATAATGCTCTGCCGCCTCCATCGCCAGACAGACCGGGGTGACCGCCGGATCGGGGCGCAACCGCAGATCGGTGCGGAACACATAGCCATCGGCGGTCTTGTCGCTGAGCGTGGCGCAGAAATTGCGGGTGGCGCGCACCATGCCCTGACGTGCCTCAAAGAAATCGTCGGGCTCGTAGCGGGTTTCGTCAAACAGCACGATCAGGTCGATGTCCGAGCTGTAGTTCAGTTCATGCGCCCCCATCTTGCCCATGGCCAGAATCACCATCCCGGCAGCGGTCTCCACATCCGCCTCGGTCTGGCCCGGCAGCTTGCCGCGCCGGATCAGGGCGGCGATCTCGGCCTTGGCGGCCAGATCGGCGGCCAGCGCGCCGAAATCGGTGAGCAGCGCGGTCACCTTCTCCAGCGGCCAGGCGCCCGCCAGATCAGCCAGCGCGGTCAGCAGCGCCAGTCGCCGCTTGGCCTGTCGCAAACCGGGTTTGAGCTGATCGGGCGGCAATGCGCGGGCCGCGGTCAGTTCGGCGGCCACCGCCGCATCGGCATCCTCGAGCGCGGGCGCCAGCCAGGCTGCCTCGGCCCGCATCAGCCCCATCAGATAGGGGCTGGTGCCCCCCGCGCCGGCCACCAGTTCGGCCAGATCGCCCCCCAGATCGGGCAGCAGGGCACGCGCCTCTGCTCCCAGGTCGGGGTCATAGGCACGGGGGAGTCGGGTGATGGCAAGGCGTGTGGTCATGCGCCAAATAGCGCAGCCGCCCCTCCCGCCGTCAATGCGTCAAAACTTGACCTTTGCCAGCGGAGCGGGCAGTCCTGCGGCATGAGCAAGAGCCTGAAACGGGTCCGCGCCGCACTTGAGGCCGCGCAGGTGACCACCGAGATCCGCGAGACGGGAAACGCCCGCACCGCCGAGGATGCCGCCGCCGCTGTCGGTTGCGCGCTGAACCAGATCGTCAAGTCGATCATCTTTCAGCAAACGGGCGGCAATGCTCTGGCGCTGTTTCTGACCGCAGGCGGCAACCACGTCGATCCGAACCGTGCCGCTGCCCTGTTCGGCGCTCCCCTGTCACGCGCCGATGCCGATACTGTCCGGAACAAGACGGGTTTCGCCATCGGCGGTGTCGCACCCGTCGGGCATCTGTCGCCGGTGGCCAGTTTCATGGATCCCGCGCTGATGGCCTTTCCGGTGGTCTGGGCCGCCGCAGGCACGCCGCGCCATGTCTTTTCGATTGCCCCGGCAGAGCTTCAGCGCCTGACCGGCGCCGAGGCCTCCATTTTCGTCAGGATGGGTTGATCAGCGCAAGAACCTGGCCGAGCAGCACGGTCCAGCCAAACAGCCCCAGCGCGATACTGGGCAACAGCCACCAGCCCGCCGGCATCCGATTGTCCCGGCACCGTACGTCCTGACCTGTGTTATGTGCCGTCTTTTCCGGCATGGTCGCCCCTGTTTCCCTAACGACAAGAGTATAGGTTCTGAAAATTATAAAAACCTAAATTTTCCGATGACGCAACTCCTGATTGCATATTGCACGAACACTCGCCTAAATCGTGATGTAAATCTTTTTCACATACCCTCTTGCATTGTCTCGCCCACCGCCCCACATCGGCAATGTGAAAGGCATTCACATCAACTGATCTGGAGACAAAGATGACCATGATGACCGACCCCGTCGCCGCCCCGTCAAATCCGGGTTGGCTGCACCGAAGCGAAGCCTGGCTGGACAGCAAGGGCAAAGGCGCCTGGATCGCTGCCATGGTCCTTGGCTTTGTCTTCTTCTGGCCCATCGGCCTCGCCCTTCTCGCCTACATGATCTGGAGCAAACGCATGTTCAGCAAATCCTGCACCCGCCGCAAAGCCTGGAGCCATCACGGCATGCGGGCGATGTCGACCACCGGCAACAGCGCCTTTGACGCCTACAAGGCCGATACGCTGGCCCGCCTGGAACGCGAGCAGGCCGATTTCGAAGCCTTCCTGCACCGCCTGCGCGAGGCCAAGGACAAGGCCGAGTTCGACGAGTTCATGGACGAGCGTGCCCGCACGGCCCGCGACGACAAGAGCGACGACGACGCCTGAGCCCGATCGGCCGCCCCTATGCGGGGCGGCCATACATCGCAAACGGATCCAGCCCCGATGACCCACCTTCCCCACCCCGACCATCAGCCGGAATTCTATCAAAGCATTCCCGCCAAACGCTTCTTTGCCTGGGTGTTCGACACCTGCGTGATCCTGATGCTCAGCCTCATTGTGGTACTGTTGACCGCCTTTGTCGGCGCCTTTGTCTGGCCGCTGCTTTATCTGGTGGTGGGCTTTGTCTATCGTGTCGCCACCATCGCCGGCGGCTCGGCCACCTGGGGCATGCGCTTTGTCGGGATCGAACTGCGCGACGCCTATGGCGCTCAGTTGAACGGCGGCCAGGCGCTGGCCCATACCACAGGCTATACCGTCAGCATGGCACTGCCGATCCTTCAGGTGATCTCGATCCTGATGATGCTGACCGGATCGCGCGCCCAGGGCTTGACCGATGCGGTGCTGGGCACCGTGGCGCTGAACCGGCGGGCCTACGCTTAACTCTTGTGACTTTGGTCACTTGGCGGGTCCCGGATCGGTTGTTATCATCCGCCGAGGAACAGACGGGACCCCTATGCGCCACACCCTGCCCATTGCGCCACAATTCTACGTGACCGCTCCGCAACCCTGCCCCTATTTGCCGGACAGGATGGAGCGGAAACTGTTCACCGCGCTCCAGGGTGAAGGCGCCGAACGGCTGAACAATGCGCTGTCACAACAGGGGTTCCGCCGCTCGCAGAATGTGCTCTACCGCCCTTCCTGCGCCGATTGCGCCGCCTGTCTCTCGGCCCGGATCGACGTCGCAGCCTTTCAGCCCAGCCGCAGCCAGAAACGCGCCCTGCGCCGCAACGCGCATCTGACCCGGCGCGCCACCTCGCCCTGGGCCACCGACGAACAATACGAACTGTTCCGCCGCTATCTCGACAGCCGCCATGCCGATGGCGGCATGGCCGACATGGATGTGTTCGAATTCGCCGCGATGATCGAAGAGACGCCGATCCGAAGCCGGGTGATCGAATATGCCCATCGCGACACCCGTGCGCTGACCGCGGTCAGCCTGACCGATGTGCTCGATGACGGGCTCAGCATGGTCTATTCCTTCTACGACCCAGACCTGCACCGGGATTCGCTTGGCACCCATATGATCCTCGATCACATCGACATCGCACGCGAGGCGGGTCTACCCTATGTCTATCTTGGCTATTGGGTGCCCGGCAGCCCCAAGATGGGTTACAAGTCCCGCTTCTCAGGGCTCGAAATCTATCTGGGCGGTCGCTGGCAGGCGATGAAAAACCCGCAGGCGCATGACGCCATCCAGCATCCGCTGTCGACCGATCCCATCGCCGAACAGGTCGCGAATATCCAGCTCCCTGACCGCTGGCCCACCCGCGACTGAGATTGTTTCTTCCAAGGGAGTGAAGGCGTAGCCACCCGCAGACGCGATCCACGTCTCAACCGCCGGTGCCCCCCCGGTCCTGCATCTTCCTCTTGCCTGAAATATCTCGGGGATGAATTGCCCCAGAGGGGCAAGAAGGGGCAGCGCCCCTTGACCGGAACTCAAAAAGCAAAGGGGGCCCAAAGGCCCCCTTTTCCGTTTGGTAACACCCAGATCAGTTCGGGATCAGCGCCGGAACGATGGTCACGATCGAGGGGAAGCTCCACAGGATCGCGATCCCGACCACCTGGATGATCACGAAAGGCACGATGCCGCGATAGATATGGCCCGTGGTCACCTCCTTCGGCGCCACCCCGCGCAGATAGAACAGGGCAAAGCCGAAGGGTGGCGTCAGGAACGAGGTCTGCAGGTTCACCGCCACCATGATGGTCACCCATTTCGGGTCGAAGGACCCGCCATAGATCACCGGTCCGACGATCGGAATCACGATATAGATGATCTCGAGGAAATCGAGCACGAAGCCCAGCACGAAGAGCACCAGCATCACGATCAGGAAGACCTTGAACTCGTTGTCGAAGCTCTTCAGGAACTGCTGGATGTAATGCTCGCCGCCAAAGCTGATCACCACCAGATTGAGCAGCTGCGACCCGATCAGGATGGTGAACACCATCGAGGTCACCTTGGCCGTCTCACGCACGATCGGTGACAGCACACCGCCGGCAAACAGCACCCAGCAGCCGAACAGCAGTCCGCCCAGCGCATAGATATAGGTCGCATAGGCAAAGACGAAAGCGATCCAGGTTTCGACACTGACACCGTCCTGATTGATGCGCAGGTCGAAATTCACCCCGATCAGCAGGCAGATGATGATGGCGAAGGTGGACCATATGATCACCTTTCCCGACCGGCCCTCATCCCGCAGCTTGCGATAGGCCGCCAGCATGATGGCCCCGCCCGCGCCCAGCGCCGCCGCCGGAGTGGGGTTGGTGATACCACCCAGGATCGACCCCAGCACAGCGATGATCAGAACCAGCGGCGGGAACACCACCCGGATCAGATCATTGCCGGTGCAGCGGATCGCCGCCTCCTTGCAGCCATACAGCCCCAGCGCCAATGGCAGCAGCAGGATCAGCACCGTGACACCGGGCGAGGTCAGCGGCCCGATGAGCAGCATGTCGGCCAGCAACATCAAGACCAGCCCCAGCCCGCCCACGAGCAGCGGTTTCGGGTCGCGGGAAGGCGCGATGCCCCGGCCCACAACCAGCGTCAGCCCCAGCAGTACCGCGATCACCGCGACACCGGTACCGATCGGCGCGGCATCGGCGATCTTGGTGGCACGCGCCTCGGCGATCTCCTCTTCAGTCAGGCGGTGCGATTCCTGCACCCCGCCTGCGGCGTCGATGGCTTCCTGTTCGGCGACGGCCGCGTCCCAGGCTTCCTGCCCGTGCAGCTCAATCATCGAGGCCTTGCAGTCCGGCCCCACATTGGTACGCAGGCTGGCGCTCTTGGATGTGTCCGAGAAGGTCGAGACGGTCACGTCCTGACTGCCTACGACACCAAGACTGCCCAGCAGCAGCACCCCGGCGATCAACGCCACCGGCGCTCCCAGCAGCCAGGTAAAGCCCTCGCCGCGGGTGATCGGCTCGCCCGAGCCACCGCCCAATTCAACCGCCGGCGCCTTGTCCGGGTTAAGGAGCGCATAGCCAAAGGCATAGAGCGCATAGAGCAGCGCCAGCAGGATACCCGGCAGCAGCGCCGCCTGGAACAGGGTACCCACCGACACGACCGCAGGTTCACCCAGATAGGTCAGCGCGTCGGTACAGCCCGCCTCAATGGCGCGGCTTTCCTGCGCGGTCGAATAGAGGTCGCCCGCCAGGGTGCCCAGCAGAACGATCACGATCGAGGGTGGAATGATCTGCCCCAATGTGCCGCTCGCCGCGATGACCCCGGTCGCCAGTTCTGGCGAGTAGTTGTTGCGCAGCATGGTGGGCAGGGCCAAGAGGCCCATGGTAACCACAGTCGCACCGACGATCCCGGTCGAGGCGGCCAGAAACGCACCCACGACCACAATGGACACCGCCAGACCGCCGGGCAGCGGGCCAAAGACACGCGCCATGGTGGTCAGCAGATCGTTGGCGATCTTCGAGCGTTCCAGCGTGATCCCCATCAGCACGAACATCAGCACCGCCAGCAGCGTCTCGATGGACTGGCCGGCCAGCACCCGCTCGTTCATCCGGTTGACGATGAAGGACACGTTGCGGTCCATCGCCGTCTCCCAGCCGCCCTTGAACACATGTTCGGCGATGCGGGGCAGTTCAGGGTATCTGAAGATCGAGATCGCATCGGGTTTGACCCCGGCTCCGATCAGCTCTGCATAGGCCTGCGACGAAGTGTCGATGGCCTGGTGGATCAGCAGACCCGCGCTGTCCAGCGCGGCGATGATGCCGAATGAGATGACGCCGGCACCGCCGATGGCAAAGGCCACCGGAAATCCCGACAGGATGCCCCCGAAGAGGCAGAGAAAGACAATAATGAGGCCGACTTCGACGCCATCAAGACCGAATAGCATGTTCCCGGTTCCTATTCTTAATGCGTGCCTTCATAGGCCTCTTCGCCCTCGCCAAGAGTATCCTTGTCGAGATATTTACCCGCACTGCTCTCGCCTTCGACGAATTCGAGCCATGAGCGATAGAAAAAGGCGACTGCGTGGATGAACACCATGGCCGCAAAGGTGATCAGCAGGATCTTGAACAGGAAATACCCGTTGAACCCGTTGGGACTGAACCCGATGGTCTCCACGTTCCAGCGCAGCGCCCGAGATTTCATCAGCAGGCGGTCAAGCTGGTCGCTGGCCGAAGGGTTCGGCACGATCAGGTGCCGCCACAGGAAGTACCAACCGTAAAGCCAGGTCACCACCGCCATCGGCATCATGAACAGAAGCGAGCCCGCCATGTCGACCACCCGCTTGCCGCGGTGGCTGAGGCCGGAATAAATCAGGTCGACGCGGACATGACCGCCCTGCACGAATGTGTAGGTGGCGCAAAGGCAGACAACCATCGCGTTGTAAAGCTTCAGTTCCTCGGACCACCAGCTGACGTCCAGCGTCACCGGGATGCCAAAGCCAAAGGACAGATCGGGCCGCGCAAAGACGCGCTGCATGAACACGATGATGATCTGTTGCAGCACCATCAGCAGGCCCGCCCAGGCAAAGAAACGCCCGACCGTGTTGGCGAAACCTTCGAGCCCGCGCACCATCAGCCACATGAAGGGACGGAAATACATGCCGATCGCCGTCAGGATCAGCACGAAGGTGAAGACCACGAAGAAGAACTCGACCGAGCCGCCGTAATAGACAAAGCGCATGATCGAGGCCTTGTCGGACCAGTCCAGCCAGAGCTGCGGATGGGTCACCGCATAGCCGAAATTATAGAATGCCTCGGCGATGTTCTGAAACAGCCAGATCAGGCCGTTCCACAGGGCGCCGAAAAAGGAGATACCGTTATCGTCCTGCATGATGTCCCCGATTCAGGAGTGCCGGATCGTCCTGCGGAACAGCGCCGCAAGGTCCTAGCAAAGCGTAGGCCCCCCGCCCTGGGGCGGGGGTCCGGTATTGGCCGCTTGGCGGGATCAGCCCAGAACGCGGTCGCGCTGTGCGGTGTAGACGCCCGACGAGATGTTCAGCCAAGCCGACGACGATTTCATCGACGCCATGGCGCTGTCGTGGATCTTCTTGAACAGCTCGTCGCCCATGTTCTCGGCCATGACTTCCTGGCTGGCCTTGCCGAAGGCATCCCAGACGCTGTCGGGGAACTCCAGGACCTTGACGCCACCGGCTTGCAGGCGCTGCAGTGCCGAGCCGTTGTTGGACAGGAACTGGGCCAGGTTCCACTGGTGGCACTCAGCCGAAGCAAGCTCAATCATCTTCTGCTGTGCGGGGCTCAGGCTCTCGAACACGTCGCGGTTGGTGGCAACCGACAGACCCGCGCCCGGCTCGTGGAAACCAGCGGTGTAATAGGTCTTGGTGATTTCCTGGAAGCCGGCCTTTTCGTCCGCCCAGGGTCCGATCCACTCGGTGCCGTCGATGGCACCCGAGGACAGCGCCTGGTACACTTCCGAACCCGGAATGTTCTGAACGCTTGCGCCCAGCTTGCCCAGCGCCTTGCCGCCCAGGCCCGGCATCCGGAACTTCAGACCGTTGAAATCCTCGGGGCCATTGATCTCTTTCGAGAACCAGCCACCGGCCTGCGCGCCGGTGTTACCGCCCAGGAAGGATTTCAGGCCAAAGATCTGACCCAGCTCGTCGTGCAACTCGTGGCCGCCGTCGTGATAGTACCAGTTCACCAGTTCCTGCGCGGTCATGCCAAAGGGCACGGCGGTGAAGAACGCATAGCCCGGATGCTGACCGACAAAGTAGTAGTCGGCGCCGTGATACATATCTGCCTGGCCCGAGGAGACGGCGTCGAACACTTCGAACGCGCCCACCAGTTCGCCGGCGGCCTTCAGGTCCACGGTCAGGTTGCCATCCGACATTGCGGTGATGTTGTCGGCGACGCGCTGTGCCGAGTCATGCACACCGGCCAGACCGCGGCCCCAGGTGGTGACCATGGTCAGGGTCCGCTTGCCCTGCGCATAGGCCGGAGCGGCCAGAGCGGTGGTGGCGGCCGCGGCAGCGCCGCCCATGGCCGAGGTTTTCAGAAAAGAACGACGATCCATAAGAGTATTTCCTCCCCTTGCAAGTCATGGACGCCCGCCGAGTCATCCCGGTGGGCGGATCGTTTCCAGTGGCGCAAGGGTAACGAGCGATGATCCGCTCTGTGAATACCTAGTACTACGTAGCGGCGCGGAAAAATGTGGCCACTGGCCTTGAAATCCACTGTTTTTCGGGCGCTGCGCGACCACACAAGTGCGTGGCGGCCGGTCACGACTTGATCGCATGCTTTGATTTTGCCGCCGGTTTTGCGTATCGATTCGCCATGCACCGGCTGCGCAACCTGATCCGCCCCAACTATGCCCAGAAGATCTCGCTTCTGGCGACCCTGCCGTTGGTAGTGGCAGTGGCCGCCATCGCGGCGCTGGTGGCCTATCAGGCGCGCACCTTGGCCGAACGCGAGATACAGGCGCTGGAGCGGCAGCTGTTGCAGGCAAAGAAGGCCGAGCTGCGCAACTACGTCACCCAGGCGCGCAACGGCTTTGCCCATATCTATGGCCCCGCCGCGCCTGACGATGAAGAGGCCAAGACGCAAGTTGCGCAGATGCTGGCGGCGATGATCTACGGGCAGGACGGGTTCTTTTTCGTCTACGACTACGAGGGCAAGAACCTGGTCAGCCCGCGCCAGACCGAGTTCATCAACCGCAACTGGGAGGGGTTGACCGACAGCAAGGGCGTACCGGTTGTGGACGAGTTCATCCGCCTCGCCCGGCAGGGCGCGGGTTGGCATTCCTTCATGTGGGAGAAACCCTCGACAGGGGAAGAGGCGCAGATGGTGGCCTATGTGGTGGGCCTTCAGGACTGGCGCTGGGCCGTAGGCACCGGCGTGTTCATCGACGATGTGCTGGCCTCGGTCGCCGCGGCCCGGGCCGAGACCCAGGCCCGCGTCCGCCGCACCTTTGTCTATATAGGCGCCATCGCGCTGGCCGCGCTTCTGGTCGTGTTCGGCTCGGGCATGGTTCTGAACATCCGCGAACGCCGGCTGGCCGATGCCAAGCTCAAGGAACTGACGCAGCGGGTATTCGACGCGCAAGAGGAAGAGCGCGGGCGAGTGGCGCGCGAATTGCACGACGGCATCAGTCAGATCCTGGTTGGGGTGCGCTATGCGCTGGACAATGCCCGTCGCCGGCTGGCACGCGGCGATCATGACGGCGCCGAACCGCCGCTGGACAAGGGGATCGAGAACCTCGGCATCGCGATCACCGAGGTGCGCCGCATCAGCCGCGACCTGCGCCCCGGCGTGCTCGACGATCTGGGCCTTGGCCCGGCATTGAAATCGCTGACCGACGATTTCCGCGAGCGCACCGGCATCGCGACCGATTTCACCACGGTGGTGTTCCGCAACCGGCTGGACCACAACAGCAAGATCGCGCTCTACCGTATTGCCCAGGAGGCGCTGACCAATATCGAGCGTCATTCGGGTGCCACCCGGGTCTCGATCGACCTGCGCGGCCACAAGAAGGGCGCCACAATGCGGATATCTGACAATGGCCGCGGTATCCGCGCCACGCAGGGCAAACCCGGCCCCGGCCTTGGCCTGCGCAACATGCAGGAACGAATCGAACAGCTTGACGGCAGCTTGCGCATCCTGTCATCCCGCGGCACGCAGACCGGCACCGTGATCGAGGTCAGCCTGCCGCTGAGCCACCTGTTGCCGCCTCAGGAGGAGCCGGCGTCGAAGAGAAAGGCCCTGCCATGACCGACACCCCCGTCCGCGTTCTGATCGTCGACGATCACCCGATGGTGGCCGAAGGCATTCAGGCCATTCTCGAAAGCTATGACGACATTCAGGTGATCGGCACCGTGGGCGACGGGCGCGAGGCGGTGGGCCGCGCGCTGGCGCTGCTGCCCGATGTGATCCTGATGGATCTGAACATGCCCGGTCTCGGCGGGCTGGGCGCCACCGAAATCCTGTTGGAACAAATGCCCGACACCCGCGTTCTGATCCTTTCGATGCATGACAGCCCCGAGTACATCTCGACCGCGCTCAGCCATGGCGCCATGGGCTATGTGCTCAAGGACGTGCCGACCGAAGAGATCAAGCAGGCCATCGACGCGGTGATGCGGGGCGAGCGTTACTTGTGTACCGGCGCCAAGGGGTCGCTGGAACCCAAGGCCGGCGAAGAGGCGCGCGAGGCGCTGACGGGGCGCGAACAGACCATCCTGTTGCAACTGGCGCAGGGCAAGTCGAACAAGGAAGTGGCCATCGCGCTCGATATCTCGGTGCGCACAGTGGAAACCCACCGCAAGAATATCAAGCGCAAGCTCGGCATTTCCTCGACCGCCGGGCTGACCCGCTATGCGCTGGAACACGGCGTGCTGCAAGGCACCGGCGTCGGTCTCTGACCCGGCAGCGGCACCGGCTCGGGTCAGTCCCGCAACGCGTCTGCGCGCAATCCCGCGCGCTGGTGATGCCGGGGCAACACCCTGCCATAAAGCTGCCGCGTCCGTTCGACTCCACCGCACATGCCCTCGGTCTCGACGAACGAGAAGATCCCCACATAACGCCGTCGCGGCCCCTCGACCGGGGCGACCCGATGCAGCGCGTATCGGCCCTTGAAGATCTGCAAATCACCCGGTTGCAGGTCCAACACCCGGACCCGCTCACGGACACCCGCCAGCACCTCGGCCACGCCATCGAAATTCTCGTCGCTCGCCGTTCGCAGGTCGGGCACATATTCAAACGCGCCGCCCGCACTGCCATTCTGGATCGCCAGCGTGACCGTGAAATTGTTGGTGTCGAAATGCCAGGGGAACCCCTGCCCCGTTTCGACCGCGTTTACGATCACATCCGCCAGCGGGTCGTCATAGCGAAAGAACCTGTCTTCCGGTTCACCCAGCACGTCACGGATGAAGGGCATGAAAGGCGCGGCCTCATAGATCCTGCGCAGCGGTCTGTCGGGTGGGAAGTTATCGGCCGGCACGAAGGCGTTCGAGCGGTCGAAGAATTGCCGAACCGGGTGGGTTGCAGGCAGGCTCGGATCGTCCTGCGAGAAATAGACATTGGTGCGGCTGAAGGAGCGATGCCCCAGATGCGCCACCGCATCGGCCTCGGCCACCAGACGCGCCACGCCGGCAGGATGGGCAAAGCCTGGCAGCACCGCGCAGCCGTCCTCGGCGATTTCGCGTCTGAGATCGGCCAGCATGACCGCATAGGCCGGCGCATCGGGCCGGTCGATCGGATAGCGTCCCAGATCGATCAAATCATGCAATTCCATCGCGTCCTCCTGCTTTGCCGCCCGTACAAGGTCGGCAAACGAGTCGCGGATTTCTGGCCTGTTTCCGGCATCACGCGCCGCCAATGGGTCAGATCCGTCGCGCGACGAAGGGTCAAATTCGCGGAAATGTCCCGCCCTGCGGCATTCTGCGCAATAAAATGTCGCCAAAACTGCCCGCAGCGACAGGTTTTCGACCCGATTGAGTGTTGACGCCCCCTGCCCTCGCCCATAATGTCCCCGCCAAGCATGAAGGAGCCGCTGGGAATGACCGCGCTAGTCGTAATCGTAGGAACCACGCGCATGGGCCGGTAACGGTAAGCCATAATTGAACCCATGCGCCTCCGAAAGTTCGGGGGCTTTTTTTATGCTGAAACGAGAAGACGCATGTCGCCAATGGAGCAAAGCAGATGACACGTGAGATGACCGGCGCAAAGATGGTGGTCCAGGCCCTCAAGGATCAGGGCGTGGACACGGTATTCGGCTATCCGGGCGGCGCCGTGCTGCCGATCTATGACGAGATCTTTCTGCAAAACGACATTCGCCACATTCTGGTGCGACACGAACAGGGCGCGGTGCACGCGGCCGAAGGCTATGCCCGCTCGACCGGTAAGCCCGGTGTTGTGCTGGTGACCTCGGGTCCTGGCGCCACCAATGCGGTGACCGGGCTGACCGACGCGCTGCTCGACTCGATCCCGATCGTGGTTCTCACCGGCCAGGTGCCGACCTTCATGATCGGCTCGGACGCGTTCCAGGAGGCCGACACCGTTGGCATCACCCGCCCCTGCACCAAGCATAACTGGCTGGTCAAGGACACCGACAAGCTGGCCAAGACCATCCACGAAGGATTCCACGTGGCGACCTCGGGCCGGCCTGGCCCGGTCCTGATCGACATTCCCAAGGACGTTCAGTTCGCCACCGGCAAATACCAAGGCCCCAAGGGGCTGGAGACCCACTACAACCCGCCGGTGAAAGGGGACATGGAAGAAATCACCGAACTGGTCGCGGCCATCGAAAAGGCCAAGCGCCCGGTGTTCTATACCGGCGGCGGCGTGATCAATTCCGGCCCCGCCGCCAGCCAGCTCTTGCGCGAGCTGGTGGATGCGACCGGCTTTCCCATCACCTCGACCCTGATGGGTCTGGGCGCCTATCCCGCCTCGGGCAAGAACTGGCTGGGCATGCTGGGCATGCATGGGCTTTACGAGGCCAACATGGCCATGCATGGCTGCGACCTGATGATCAATATCGGCGCCCGCTTCGACGACCGGATCACCGGCCGCATCGACGCGTTCAGCCCGAAATCGAAAAAAGCGCATATCGACATCGACCCCAGCTCGATCAACAAGGTGATCCGGGTCGATATCCCCATCGTCGGCGATGTGGGCCATGTGCTGGAAGACATCCTGAAGGTCTGGAAGGCGCGCGGACGCAAGACGAATGCCGAGGCGGTGCAGAAATGGCAGGCCCAGATCACCGAATGGCGCAAGGTGAACTGCCTGACCTACAAGCCTTCGGAAAAGACCATCAAGCCGCAATACGCTCTGGAGCGTCTGGAGGCGCTGACCAAGGGGCGTGACCGCTACGTCTGTACCGAAGTGGGCCAGCACCAGATGTGGGCGGCGCAATATCTGAGCTTTGAGGATCCGAACCGTTGGATGACCTCCGGCGGGCTGGGCACCATGGGCTATGGTACGCCGGCCTCGATCGGGGTGCAGATCGCGCATCCGGACGCGCTGGTGATCAACGTGGCGGGCGAGGCCTCCTGGCTGATGAACATGCAGGAGATGGGCACCGCCGTGCAGTACCGGCTGCCGGTCAAGCAATTCATCCTGAACAACGAACGCCTGGGCATGGTGCGCCAGTGGCAGGAATTGCTGCATGGCGAGCGCTATTCGCAATCCTGGTCCGAGGCACTGCCCGATTTCGTGAAACTGGCCGAAGCCTTTGGCGCGAAGGGCATCCTGTGCAAGGACCCCGCCGACCTGGACGATGCGATCATGGAGATGCTGAACTATGACGGGCCGGTGATCTTTGACTGTCTGGTGGAAAAGCACGAGAACTGCTTTCCGATGATCCCCTCGGGTAAGGCCCATAACGAGATGCTGCTGGGCGACGCCGAGACCCAAGGCGTGATCCAGGCCGGCGGCGCGGTTCTGGTCTGACAAAATCCTGCGAATTTTGTCGGTCGCGCCTGGTGCGACCGGTACTCTCCATTCTGAAAGGGACGCATATGTCTGCCCTACACATCAAGAAAGGCTCCAGCAGCCATTCCGCCTATAACCTGCGCCCGACCTTCTCGGACGTGGCCGAACGGCACACCATCGCCCTTCTGGTCGAGAACGAGCCGGGTGTGCTGGCCCGCGTCATCGGCCTGTTCTCGGGGCGCGGCTACAACATCGAAAGCCTCACCGTCGCCGAGGTGGATCATACCGGCCATCTGAGCCGCATAACCATCGTCACCACCGGCACGCCACAGGTGATCGAGCAGATCAAGGCGCAACTGGGCCGCATCGTCTCGGTTCGCGACGTGCATGACCTGACGGTCGAGGGGCGCTCGGTCGAGCGCGAACTGGCGATGCTCAAGGTGGTTGGCAGCGGCGACAAGCGGGTCGAGGCGCTGCGGCTGGCGGATATCTTCCGCGCCAACGTGGTCGACAGCACGCTCAACAGTTTCGTCTTTGAGATCACCGGTGCGCCGGACAAGATCGACGCCTTTGCCGATCTGATGCGGCCGTTGGGCCTGGCCGAGATCGCGCGCACGGGTGTCGCGGCGCTGTTGCGCGGCGACTGACAAAGCATGGGTTCAGGCGCGGCAGACTTCGCCTTCGGCCTGTCTGCCGGGCTTGCGCCGTGATCGGGCGGCAAGCGGAATCACCTTTGCCACGGCCCCATCCGCGACATCCCCGCCCATCGCGCCTGCATCGCGCAGCAGGTCCTGCAAGCCGCGATAACTGCCCTGATCGACCAGCCGCGGGTTCAAGGCCAGACGCTGCTTGCGTTCGGTCACCAGGTCGAACTGAACCCAGTCCCCCACGTCCAGGCAGACCGCTGCCTGCGCATCCGTTTTCCGATAGAATGCGAGGTCCCCGTGGTCCTCGCACCAGATGACCGCTTTCTGATCATCACTGTCGCTCCAGAGTACTACACCAAACATATCCCGTCCCAATGACTTGTTTTCTTTAGATTGAGCGAATTAACACGAGTCAAACATGGTAAAATGCGTGTCTGGCTATTGCTTTTTGTGTCTGGGCCAGTAGCCTCCTGACACACTTTCGCGTCTATTTTGACGCTATATAGTATCAACTTGTGTGTATCGACCGAAGGGAACAACCACTCACCCCTTCACGTTTCGGTCTAAATGAACAATTCTGTTTCGGGACCCTATGACAAAACCTACAAGGACACCGGCGGAACTCCGCAACATGTTCGGCGAAAACCTGCGCCGACTGTCCCGCCGTTACCCCTCGATCTCCGAACTTTCGCGCCAGCTCGGCATCAACCGCACCCAGTTCAACCGATATCTGTCGGGAGAGAGCTTTCCCCGCCCCGACGTGCTGGACCGGATCTGCAGCTTCTTCGATGTCGATGCGCGTATCCTGCTGGATCCGGTCGATGCCATACCGGTTTCGGATCAGATCCTGTCGGGGCCGGTGCTGTCCGAATTCTTCGGGCCGGACGTGACCCGCCTTGACGAGGACGACTTTCCCGGTGGTTTCTACCGGTTCACGCGGCGTAGCTTCGTCAACGAAAACAAATTCGTGCTGGGGCTGGTCTATGTCTTTCGCGAGAACAACGCGACCTATATCCGCGGCTATGAGGCGCTTGAGGCGATGCGCCAACAGGATCTGCCCGACGACCCCCGCACCCGCGAATTCCGCGGCTATGTCACACGCGAGGATGATGGGGTGACACTGTTGATCTCGCGCCGCAACGCGATGACCTTCTCTTTCAACTATCTGTCGCGCGTGGCGTCTTTCGAAAACAATTTCTGGGTCGGTTACGTGTCGCGCTCGGTGCGCGAACCGGTGAGCGGGCACCGAATTACCCGGCTGGTCTACGAACATCTGGGCCGTGACAAGTCGGCCATCTGGAAGACCGCGCGCCAGGCCGGTTTTGTGGACGCAGAACAGCTCTTGCCCTTTCACCGGCGCCTGCTGCGCCCGGACGAACCGTTCCGCTGAGGGCCGGCAGCCCCACAATACGACTGCGGGCGGATCAGCCGCCACACCGCCAAAGCGTCAGGCCGCGGTCTCGTCCCGCGTCACCTGACGGTAAAGGTGCCACGAGGCATGGCCCAGCCAGGGCAGCACCAGAAACAGACCCAAAAATCCCGGCACCATGGCGACAAAGGTCATCACGGCCAGGATCCCGGCCCAGACAAGCATCACCACGGGGTTGGATGTAACAAAGCCGAAACTGGCGATCATCGCCGTCACGAAATCCAGTTCCCGATCCAGCAGCATCGGGATCGACATCACCGTGATCATGTAGAGCAGCGTTGCAAATCCCGCACCCACCACAGTACCCACGGCCAGCATCATCAGCCCGTTGGGGCTGAGAAACACCTCCATCGAACTGGAGACATTGGTCATGGTCGTCAGGCCCAGGAAGAGGGCAAATATCATGTGACCGAGAAAGAACCAGAACAGAAAGACCAGCACCATGATGGCGCAGATCGAGGGCAACTGGCGGCGGCTCTGCAAGATCACGACGCCGAATATCTCTCCGAAATCCAGCGGCTCGCCCTGCTCCAATCGGTGCGATACCTCATAGAGGCCCACTGCGGCAAAGGGGCCGAGCAGCGGAAAACCGATCGCGGCCAACACCAGCCAGAAGGTGGTGCCGGTCCAGGCCGTCACCCAGGCCATCAAGAGGCCCGACATCACGTAGAAACCCGAAAACAGCAGCCCGAACAGCGGCGCCCGCAAGTAATCGCGCAGCCCGGCCGCCAGTGCATGGCGCAGCATGTCGAAGCTGGCCGGATGCATTGGCGGCACACCAAAAGGTTTCTCGATCATGCCTGCTCCTTCTCTGTTGTCTCGCGTCTACATGGCAGGGTGCCGTTGCGGCCAGGTCGTGGCCTGGTGATAGGCCTCGCCCAGCGCCAATAGTTTCGCATCGCCGCCGCGCGGGCCAAAGATCTGGAACCCCATGGGCACGCCCTGGGGGCCGAACCCGGCCGGAACCGCCAGCGAGGGCAGGCCGATCAGGCCAATCGGGATCGTAACCTCCATCCAGCGATGATAGGTATCCATGGCCCGGCCCGCGATTTCCTTCGGATAGGGCACGTTGACGTCAAAGGGCCAAACCTGCGCCGAGGGCAGAACCAGCGCATCGAATTCATCGAAAAGTTCGACCGCCCGCTTGTACCAGTTCGAGCGTTTGACGCTGGCCCGGTGGACATCCATCGCCGACAGGGCGAGCCCGCGTTCGATCTCCCAGATCGCGGTATCCTTCAGCGCCGACCGGTTCTGGCGCAGCAGCGGCTCCAACGAACCGGCCTTGCCCCAGGATCGCAGGTCGAGCCAGGATTCCCAAATTTCCGCCGCATCCATCGGGGCCGGAACCGGCTCGACAATCGCTCCGAGCGTCTCAAGCACACGCAGCCCGCTTTCACATAGCTCCAGAATTCCCGGCTCCATCGCATAGGCACCGCCCCAGTCGCCAAGCCAGCCGATGCGGACACCCTTCAGATCCGCAGGGGACACCGGCGCGGTCTTGGGGCTGTTCACCGACAGAGGCACGCGCCCATCCGCTCCGGCGATCACATCCAGCATGATCCCGATATCCGCCGGGCTGCGGGCCATCGGGCCCAGAGTGGCCAGTTGATGCAGGAACAGTTCGCGCTCAGGGTCGAGCGGCACGGTGCCCCAGGTCGGACGGAAGCCGTACACGTTGTTCCAGGCCGCCGGATTGCGCAGCGACCCCATCTCGTCGGATCCATCCGCCAAAGCCGTCATGCCGGTGGCCAGCGCCACCGCCGCCCCGCCGGATGACCCACCACAGGACAGGACCGGCGCATAGGGGTTGCCCGTCGCGCCGTAAACCGGGTTGAACGTATGCGATCCGATCCCGAACTCCGGCACGTTCGTCTTGCCGATCAGGATCGCGCCAGCCGCCCGCAGGCGCGACGGCAAGAGACTGTCCTTGTCCGGGACAAAATCCGCAAACAACAGCGAGCCCATGGTTGTCGGTACACCCGCAATGCTTTCCAGATCCTTGATCGCGATCGGCAGGCCGTGCAGCGCACCGCGCGCCTCGGGCGCCACCGCATCCGCCGCCCGTGCCTCGGCCATCAGTTCCTCTGCCGAACGCAGCGCAACGATGGCGTTCAGCTCGGGATTGACGGCGGTGATCCGCGCCAGCGTAGCCTCCATCACCACCTCGGATGACAGCTGCCCGCTACGCAGCGCCCCTAGAATTTCACTGGCAGAAGAACGGATCACATCCATGCGGCGGGGCCTCCCAAGGCTGGCTTCGACCTGAGCCTAGCGACGCCCGGGCGGCATTTAAACCCACTGTTTACATGTATCTTTTTTGCAAGCGCCCGCTTCCTGGCCTACCCCCTACCCTAGGATTGGCCCATGCGACTTGCCCATGTCTGCCGCATCGCGCGCGATGCCCCGCCCCGGACCGACAGGCCTGGCCTGCGCCATCATGCCTTTGCGACCGCCCTTGTCGAGGCCGCAGCCCGCGCGATCCTGGGTGCGGGCGGCAGTCGGTAGAGCAAGATCGCCAATCTCGACACCCCTGATCGCCCCTGCCCCGCTCTTTACATGCGCGAACCCTAGGGCAACCTGATCGCGTTGGAACAGGGCTGAACCCGCCCCTTCATTTCGCAAGAAATATTCCGGGGGAGCCCAAAAAAATTCGTCGAATTTTTTTGGGCGGGGGCAGCGCCCCCGCCCCGCCCGCCTCAGTCCTCGGACTGGGCGTCGGCACGGCTCTTTCCTGAGACCTTCATCGCCAGCGTTGCAGCCATGAAACCATCCAGGTCACCATCCAGCACGCCCTTGGTGTCGCTGGTCTCATGTCCGGTGCGCAGGTCCTTGACCATCTGATAGGGCTGCAACACGTAAGACCGGATCTGGTTGCCCCAGCCCGCATCGCCCTTGGCCTCATGCGCGGCGTTGATCTCGGCGTTGCGGCGGTCCAGCTCCTGCTGGTAGAGCCGCGACTTCAGCGCCTTCATGGCGATATCGCGGTTCTGGTGCTGCGATTTCTCGGAACTCGTCACCACGATACCCGTGGGAATGTGGGTGATCCGCACCGCCGAGTCGGTGGTATTCACGTGCTGCCCACCCGCGCCCGAAGACCGGTAGGTGTCGACGCGAATATCGCTCGGGTTCACCTCGATCTCGATATTGTCGTCCACCACCGGATAGACCCAGACCGAGCTGAACGAGGTGTGCCGCTTGGCAGCCGCGTCATAGGGCGAGATCCGAACCAGCCGGTGCACGCCGGATTCCGATTTCAGCCAACCATAGGCATTGTGGCCCGATATCTTGTAGGCCGCCGATTTGATACCCGCCTCGTCACCCGCGCTTTCCGATTGCAGCTCGACCTTGTAACCCTTCTTTTCGGCCCAGCGCACATACATGCGCGCCAGCATCGAGGCCCAGTCGCAACTCTCGGTGCCACCGGCACCCGCATTGATCTCCAGAAAGGTGTCATTGCCGTCGGCCTCGCCATCCAAGAGTGCCTCCAGCTCTTTCTCGGCGGCGCGCTCACGCAGCGCCTTGAGCGCCGCCTCGGCATCCTTGATCACGTCCTGGTCATCTTCCATCTCGCCCAGTTCGATCAGCTCGATGTTGTCAGACAGATCGGTCTCGATCCCCCTATAGGTGTCCAGCGCATCGACCAGCGTCTGACGCTCGCGCATCAGCTTCTGGGCGTTTTCCGGATTGTCCCACAGGTTCGGATCCTCTACCCGCGCGTTGAACTCCTCAAGCCGGTGCTTCGCAGTCTCGTGATCCATCCGCTGTGCCAGCAGGCGCAGGGATTTCTCGATGTCGGTCACGACGTTCTGGATTTCGGCGCGCATGGACTGTCCTGCTCTCGTTCTCTCGTGAAACAGCCTGATAAACCAGTGCCGGGGCGCGGGCAAGCGAGGCCCGATGTTTTTGCGGCCATCAGGGCCTTACCCCAGCGGCCCGCGCGCATCTGCCTCTTGATCGGTGGGCAGCCCCCCCCCTTTGCAGTGCTTTCCGAGGCACGGACCGCCCCCTCAGTAGAGCCCACCCGAACTGACAGTGCCGAAATTGGCTTTGGGTCCTACAGTGGTGACCTCTCCAGTCGAGGTCCTGACCTGCCGGCCGGCCTGCTGCACCTCTTCGAACAGCGGCAGGTTCGACCCCATGGCAAAACCGCCATCATAGGTCAGGCCAAAGATCGGCTCTGCGCCATCGCGGAAATACTCGGCCACCACATAGTCGCCCGACGCGTCGTCCGGCAGGCGGGCGCCGGAGAACCGGTCGATCTTGATGAAATGGCCGCCCGGTGGAACGTCAAAGGGGCCGCCGCCGTATTTCTTGACCGCCTCGGTCATAAAGCTCTGGAACACAGGGCCGCACATTCCGCCGCCCGAGGCGCCTCGGCCCAGGGGACTCGGCCGGTCATAACCGATGTAACACCCGGCCACGATGTTCGAGGTGAAGCCGATGAACCATACGTCCTTGGCGTCGTTGGTGGTGCCGGTCTTGCCCGCCGTGGGGACCGGCAGGTTCACTGCGCCGCTCGCAGTGCCGCGTTCGACCACGCCCCGCATCATCGAAGTCAGCTGATAGGCGGTGATTGCATCCATCACCCGCTCGCGGTTGGTCACGATGCGCGGCGCTTGATCCGGATCCAGTCGGTCCGACAGGCAATCTATACAGTCGCGCCGGTCATGGCGATAGATGGTCTTGCCGAAACGGTCCTGAATCCGGTCGACCAGGGTCGGTTCCACCCGCTCGCCGCCATTGGCGAACATGGCATAGGCCGCCACCATCTTGTACAGAGTGGTCTCTTCCGATCCCAGCGCATTGGCCAGGAACGGTCCCATATGATCATAGACCCCGAACCGTTCGGCATAACCCGCCACCACCGGCATCGACACCTCTTGCGCCAGACGGATGGTCATCAGGTTCCGCGACCGTTCGATACCGGTACGCAATGGCGTCGGCCCGTAGAACTTGTTGGACGCGTTCTTGGGCCGCCACAGGCCCTGCGGCGTATTCACCTCGATCGGCGCGTCGACCACAATGGTCGCCGGGCTATAGCCACTGTCCAGCGCGGCGGCATAGACAAAGGGTTTGAAGCTCGACCCGGGCTGGCGCTGCGCCTGGGTGGCGCGGTTGAACACCGAATCCTGATAGCTGAACCCGCCCTGCATCGCCAGCACGCGGCCGGTGTTGACGTCCATCGCCATAAAGCCGCCCTGCACCTCAGGCACCTGGCGCAGCGACCAGTCCTCGTCCGCCTTGCGCACCAGCACCACGTCGCCCAACGCGAAATTGTCCTTGAAGCTGCCCTTCATCCACTTGATGTCGACGCGCGGCACGCGCCCCTTGGCCGGGCCGTCCTCGACCCCGACGGTCAGCTCCTGGTCGCCAACGCCCAGCACCACCGCCGGATGCCAGCGCCCGCCCAGATCCACATCGCGCGGCACCTCTGTCGCGGCCAGTTCGGCCCGCCAGACCTCTTCATCGCCCAGCTTGGCCGGTTCGATACTCTTGCCGGTGCCGTGCCATTTGCCGCGCCCACGGTCGTATTTCTGCAAGGCCTCCCGCAGCGCCTTGGCCGCCTCCACCTGCATCTCCTCGTCGATCGAGGCACGCACGGTGAAGCCGCCGGTAAAGAACTCTCCCTCGCCGAAATCCTCGCTCAGCTGGCGCCGGATCTCGTCGGTGAAATAGTCACGCGGCGGCAGCGCGGTCCGGAAGCCTTCGAAATCGCCGTTCTGAACCGAGCGCAGCGGCATCGCGCGCTCGTTCTCATAGGTGGCCTTGTCGATATATCCATTCTCGCGCATCTCGCGCAGCACATAGTTGCGACGGTCCAGCAGCCGCTGATATTCGCGGACCGGGTGATAATCCGACGGCGCCTTGGGCATGGCGGCCAGCGTCGCGGCCTCATGCGGGGCCAGTTCGGCAAGTGTCTTGTTGAAATAGGTCTGCGCGGCGGCGGTCACACCATACGAGTTCTGGCCGAGGAAGATCTCGTTCATGTAAAGCTCGAGAATCTGTTCCTTGTTCAGCGTCTGCTCCAGCCTGGCGGCCAGGATGATCTCCTTGATCTTGCGCTCTGCCCGACGATCCCCAGACAAGAGGAAGTTCTTCATCACCTGCTGGGTGATCGTCGAGGCGCCGCGCACATTGCTGCCGCGCGAACGGATCGCCTCGACCCCGGCGGCAGCGATGCCGCGGATGTCATAGCCTTGATGAGTGTAGAAATTCTTGTCCTCGGCCGAGATGAAGGCTTGCTTGACCAGGTCGGGGATCTCGTCCGCCGGGGTGAACAGGCGCCGCTCCTTGGCAAACTCGTCGATCAGCTGCCCCTCGCCCGAATAGATCCGACTGATCGTAGGCGGCTTGTACTGGGCCAGCGATTCGTGGCTGGGCAGGTCGCGCCCATACATCCAGAAAACGCCCCCGATGGTCAGGGCGACCATGAAGACACCCAGGGTGACGAGGCTGAAGATTGCCCCGAAGAAGGAGAGGATGAACCGGATCACGTACGCTGCCTTTGTTTCGCGGTGGCTTCTATATAGGCGCCTTACGCGCCTTGGTCAAAACGCCCGGCGCCAATTTGCCGTCGCGTATCGCTTTCTTCTGTTCAAAAATACCTCGGGGTCCGGGGCAGCGCCCCGGTTCCGCCCGACAGGCCCACGCTATTGCCGGACCAGCCCGCGCCGTTCAAGATCCGCCTGATGCCAGTTCGCCAACCCGTTGCGGATACCCGCAGCGATGGACGCGCGCCATTCCGCGTCCTGAAGGTTCTTCAGGTCGCGTGGGCTGGACAGAAAGCCGATCTCGATCAGGACCGAGGGGATATCGGCGGCCTTCAGCACCGAAAACGACGCCCCGCGCAGGGGGCGGCGGTTCATCGGCCCGCCCTGCTGGGTCATGCCATCGACCAGTGCGCGTGCCAGCGCCTCGGTGCGGGGGCGGGTCTCCTGCCGCGCCAGGTCCAGCAGCACATCGGTCACCCGGTCGTCGGTGGCGCTCAGATCGGCTCCCGCCAGCAGGTCGTCGCGATCATGCCGCTCGGCCAGCTTGGCCGATGCGATGTCCGAGGCCTCCTCGGCCAGCACATGCACGGTGGCGCCATGTGCCAGCCCCTCGCTCAGCGAATCCGCATGCAGCGAGATGAACACATCCGCCCCCGCCTCGTGTGCCAGCGCGATGCGCCGTTCCAGCGACACGAAATGATCGCTGTCGCGGGTCAGCACCACCTCAAACCCGCCCGAGCGCAGCAACACCTCGCGCAACTCGCGGGCAAAGCGTAGCATCAGGTGCTTTTCCACCACGCCCTCGATCTCGGCCCCCGGGTCGATACCGCCATGGCCGGGATCGAGCACCACCCGAAGCGGCGCATCCGCGCCGCGCTCGGGCAGCGCCGGCAGGGCCTCAGGCGCTGGCAAGTCCCAGCGCGGGTCCTGCGGCGCGCCGGCACTGGCAGCAAAGCTTTCCTCGTCCGAGGCGCGCAAAGCAACCTCCAGCTGGGCGCCGCCGGTGGCCTCGTCCACCACCATCGACACCTGGTCAATGGCCAACGGCGCGGCCAGTTCCAGCACCATCCGCGACCAGCCGGGCAGATAGGTGCCGAATTGCACGGCCAGCACCTTGTCGCTCTGGTCAAGCGCCCCGGCGCTCAGGCCGGTCCAGTCCACCTCCTGAAAATCCAGTACCAGCCGGCGGGGCGCGTCCAGCGTGAACAGCCGGTAGGGCACCCCCTGGCTCAGCCCAAGCACCAGCCACAACCCGCCGCGCGGCACCGTTTCGATGCGGCTTTCATCGGGCCGGATCCGGGCCAGGCCACTGAAATCCTGCGCCAGCGCCGGAAGCGCCGCCCAGATCAGCGCGATGAAAAGGATGATCCTGCTCATGTCCCTGCTTTCTCTCGCCGGTATCCCACACGATACCGCGATGGGCCGATGCCGCAAACCATCATCCGCGCGCCTTCATGAAGGCTTCGAGCCGCGCCAGCCCTTCCTCGATATCCGCCGTGGCGCGCGCGTAGGAAAAGCGCAGCGTGCCCGCCCCGCGCTTGGGGTCGAAATCCAGCCCCGGCGTCACCGCCACGCCCGCCTGTTCCAGGATCTCGGCGGCAAAGGCCCGGCTGTCATCGGTCAGATCCGAAACATCGGCATAGACATAGAACGCCCCGTCCGGTGGTGCGATGCGGGTGAACCCCGCCTTGGGCAACCGCTCCAGCATCAGCTTGCGGTTTGCCTTGTAAACCTCGAGATTGGTTTGCAATTCCGCGTCGCAATCCAGCGCCGCCAGGGCCGCGACCTGGCTGGCATGGGGGGCGCAGATGAACATGTTCTGCGCGATCCGCTCGACCACACGCACCTGATCCTCGGGCACCACCATCCAGCCTACGCGCCAACCGGTCATCGAGAAATATTTCGAGAACGAGTTGATCACATAGCAATCGTCGGTCAACTCCAGCGCGGTTACCGCCTTGGCCTCGTATTCGATGCCATGGTAAATCTCGTCGCTGATGAAACTGGCGCCCTGCGCCTGCGCCGCCTCGATCAGGGCGCCCATGGCGGCATGGTCCAGCATGGTGCCGGTCGGGTTGGCGGGTGAGGCGACCATCAGCCCGGCCAGATCGAGCCCGGCGAAGTCCGCGGGCACCGGTTGCAATCGGTTTTCCGGCGCGGTGGGCAGATCGACCGGCACCAGCCCCAGCGCCCGTAGGATCTGGCGGTACGAGGGATATCCCGGAGCGCCGATCCCCACCCGGTCGCCGCTGTCGAAGAGCGCGGTAAAGGCCAGCAGGAATCCGCCGGAGGATCCGGGGGTGATCACCACCCTTTCGGGGTTCAGATCGACCCCATACCATTCGCCGTAAAGCCGCGCGATGCGCTGCCGCAGTGCCGGCAAGCCCAGTGCCACGGTATAGCCCAAAGCGTCTGTTTCCAAAGACTTCGCCAATGCCTCGACCGCACCCTTGGGGGCGCCGGTGCCCGGCTGACCCACCTCCATGTGGATGATGCGGCGCCCGGCCTCTTCGGCGCGGCGGGCGGCCTCCATCACATCCATCACGATAAAGGGATCGACGGCGGATCGACTTGAGTTTCTCACGGCATTCTCCCAATGTGCGGCCATGGCTTTTGACCGCGTATCCCGGCTGGCGTCAATCCCGGCCCTGTTGCTGATGGCACTGCTGTGGCTGGTCACGGCAGGCAGCGTATCGGCCATCACCCTGTTGCGCGACCCCGATATCGAAAACGGGCTCGAGGAGTTGGCCTTTCCCATCCTGCGCGCCGCCGGGCTGAACCCGCGCCGGGTCAAGCTGTTGGTGGTGGATGACAGTTCACTGAACGCCTTTGTGCTGGATCACAATGCCATCTTCATCCATTCCGGCCTGATCCAGAAGGTCGCCCGCGCCGATATCCTGCAAGCGGTGATCGCACATGAGGCGGCCCATATCGCCAATGGCCATATCGCCCGGCGGATCGGCAATTTCGAAAACGCACAGACCCTGTCGAAACTGGGCCTGGCCCTGTCGCTGATCGCGGCGGCGGCGGGCGGCGGCGAGGCCGCCGCCGGGATCGCCGCGGGATCGCAAAGCTCGGCCCTGCGCGGGTTCCTGAAACATACAAGGGCCGAAGAGTCGGCGGCCGACAATTCCGCCGCCAGCTATCTGCGCTGGTCCGATATCTCGCTGCGCGGGTTGGTCGATCTGCACCGCACCTTTGCCGGGCAGGAATTGCTGAGCGTCGGGCGGCAGGACCCCTATATGCAGTCCCACCCGCTGACCCGCGACCGCATCCGCAATGCCGAGGCCTTCTTGCTCTCATATGGGGACAAAGCCCCCGAGAACCCCAATGCCGAATATTGGTTCGCGCGCGTGCGCGGCAAGCTGTCGGCCTTTTCCCGCAGTTCGAAATGGACATTGGGGCGCGCGCCCGAGGAAGCGCATAGCGACATCCGCCTGATGCGCGAGGCAATCGCCTGGCATCGCGACCGCAACCTGCCCCGCGCCCGCGCCGCCATTGACGGAGCTATCGCGCTGCGCCCCGAGGACCCGTACTATGTGGAACTCAAGGGCCAGATCTTGATGGAACACCGGCAGACCCAATCCGCCGTCACCACCTATGAACAGGCAGTCGATCTGGCGCCCAACAATGCGCTGATCCTGGCGGGGTATGGCCGCGCGCTGCTGAGCGCCGGACAGGACCGCGCCGCGCTTGAGGTGCTGGAACGTGCCCGCGCCCGCGAATACCGCGACCTGCGCATGTTGCGCGATCTGGCGGTGGCCTATGCCAAGCTTGGCAATGACGGTATGGCCTCGATGGTGACTGCGGAGCGCTATGCGCTTCAGGGTCGTCCCGAAGACGCTCTTATTCACGCCAAACGCGCTGTTGGCGCCCTGCCCACCGGATCTCCCGGTTGGCAACGGGCGCAGGATGTGCTGTTGGCATCGGAACGCTCAGTAAAAAGGAAATGATGATGCTCCGCCATTTTGCCCCGGCCGTGACGGCCCTGTCGCTTCTCTCGGTCCCGGCCCAGGCGCTGGATCTGTCCGACATGACCCCGGATCAGCGCGCCGCCTTTGGAGAGCAGGTCCGCGCCTATCTGCTGGAAAACCCCGAGGTGATCATCGAGGCGGTCAACCTGCTGGAACAGCGCAAAGCGCAGGAAGAGGCGCAGCAGGATCTGCACCTGGTGCAGGTCAATGCCGAAGAGCTGTTCAATGACGGCTATTCCTGGGTCGGCGGCAACCCCGAGGGTGACATCACCCTGGTCGAGTTCATGGATTACCGTTGCGGCTATTGCCGCCGCGCTGTGCCCGAGGTGGACGAGCTTCTGAAGACCGACGGCAATATCCGCCTGATCATCAAGGAATTCCCGATCCTGGGCGAGGCTTCGTTGGCCTCGTCGCGCTTTGCCGTCGCCACCCTGATCGTGGCCGGACCGGATGCCTATAAACAGGTGCATGACGCGCTGCTCGACTTTACCGGCGAGGCCGACGAGGTCGCGTTGCGTCGGATCGGCGAGGGGCTGGGGCTCGACACCGACGCCATTCTGGCCGAGATGGAAAGCGAAGAGGTCACCCGACGTCTGGCCGAGACCCGAGCGCTGGCGCAGCGGCTGAATATCTCGGGCACGCCCTCCTTTGTGATGGAAACCGAGATGCTGCGCGGCTTTATGCCCGCCGACCAGATGCAGCAGATCGTGGACGAGCTGCGCGCCGAACGCAGCTGATTTCGCGCCGGACACAATGGCCGGCGCAATGCCCCGAAAATGTCCAGATCTTCGTGATGGGCGTCACCGGGTTCTTAACCTTTTTGCGGTTAGGTTGGGGGCATGGACATGACGACCCTTGCCCCCCTTGCGGGCCTGCTGCCCGCCGCCGGCTTCTTTGCGCTGTGGTATCTTACCGCGCGCAGACTGCGCCTGTCGCAGTTCCATATCCGGCAACAGACGGACCGCATTCAGGACCTGCGCCGCGCGCTCGAAGGTCTGGACCTGGAACTGTCGATGAAGGAAGCCCGGATCGCGCGGCTGTCGCGCGATCTGACCCAATCAAGGAACCGGCCCGGCGCCCCGATGGCGCGCGCTGGATAAGCGAAACCTACTCCGCCGCTTCGGCGGCGGAGGCAGCCTCGAGCTCGGCGGCCTTTTTCTCAACCTCTTCGACGATATGGTCGATCATCCGTTCGTTGGACATCTTGTGGCTGGCCTTGCCTGCCAGATAGACCATCCCCGACCCGGCGCCGCCGCCCGTGAAACCCACATCTGTCATCAACGCCTCGCCCGGGCCGTTCACCACGCAGCCGATGATCGACAGGCTCATCGGTGTCTTGATGTGCTCCAACCGCTTTTCCAGCGCCTCGACCGTCTTGATAACGTCAAACCCCTGCCGCGCACAGCTGGGGCACGAGATGATGTTGACGCCACGATGGCGCAGACCCAGCGACTTGAGGATCTCGTAGCCGACCTTGACCTCTTCGACCGGATCGGCGCTCAGGCTGACGCGGATCGTGTCGCCGATCCCCATCCAAAGCAGGTTCCCCAACCCAATAGCCGATTTGATGGTGCCGCTGACCAGGCCGCCCGCCTCGGTGATGCCGAGGTGAATCGGCGCGTCGGTGGCCTCGGCGATGCCCTGATAGGCGGCGGCCGACAGGAACACGTCGCTGGCCTTCACGCTGATCTTGTACTCGTGGAAATCGTTGTCCTGCAGGATGCGGATATGTTCCAGCCCGCTTTCGACCATCGCCTCAGGACATGGCTCGCCGTATTTCTCCAGAAGATGCTTTTCCAGGCTGCCGGCATTCACCCCGATGCGGATTGAGCAGCCATGGTCGCGGGCGGCCTTGATCACCTCACGTACCCGGTCCGGGCTGCCGATATTGCCGGGGTTGATGCGCAGGCAGGCCGCGCCCGCCTCTGCCGCCTCGATCCCCCGGCGATAGTGGAAATGGATATCGGCCACGATCGGCACCGGGCTTTCGCGCACGATTTCGCGCAGGGCGCGGGCGCTGGCCTCGTCCGGGACCGAGACCCGCACGATATCCGCCCCCGCCTCGGCCGCCGCCTGCACCTGTGCCACGGTGGCGGCCACATCGGTGGTCAGCGTGTTGGTCATGGTCTGGACCGAGATCGGGGCATCGCCACCCACAGGCACGTTGCCCACCATGATCTGGCGCGATTTGCGACGATAGACATTGCGCCAAGGGCGCACGGGATTGTGGGACATGGGGGCCGGCCCTCTGCATCGGAACGCGTTGGGCCCTAGATAGGCCGCCGCGTCGGTGGCGGCAATGGCGGATCAGTCGTTAGCGACCTGTTGCGGTTGGGTGCTCTGGGCCTCGGCCACCAGCAGCTGGCGCAGCGCATTGTTCTGATCCGCTTCCAGATCGGCCACCTGGAACCGCTCGCCCACCGCATCCATCGACAGGATCACGTTGCGGGTGACGGTTCCACGCGCGCCGATCGGACCGTAATGCGCGCCATTCATGCTGAAATAGACACCACCGGATTCGCCCACCAGAAGTTTCGGCGGCTCTTCGGTCAGCGGCACCTCATAGACATTGCCCTGTTCGACCGTGCCCAGCGTGCCCTCGAAGATCACGCTGCCATCGGCGGCGGTCACACGCATCCAGGCGGGACTGACGGCAACCAGCTTCAGCGTCGGCTCAAGATCTTCGACGACCTGAGGCAACAGCGCCTCGACCGCGCGCTGGGTCTCGCTCAGCTGCACATCGGGCAGTTCAGGGGTCTGGAAATTGCCCACGGTGCGCGGGTCCAGCGTAGCGATGGGGGCATCGCGCGCCACCAGCACCGGAACGTCCAGCGCCTGCGGACGATAGAGACGGTCCAGCGCCTCGACCGAGGGCGACGCCATCGCGGTTTCCAGCGTGTCGCCGGCGCCGTTCAGCGGATCGAGGTCCGACAGCACCAGCGGCGCCTGTTCGACCGGCGCCACCTGCACCTGCTGCACCTCTTTCAGAACCGACCAGCCACCATAGCCGATGCCGCCGATCAGGGCCACCAGAACAAGGACCGAACCGACGGCCCGTGGCTCGATCTGCGACAGGAGCGAATCGCGGCCTGGCGCAAAAGGCGTGTTGGGCGCGATGAACGGATCGCTGGCCGCCGTGCGGCGCTGCGGGGGAGTACCGGGCTTTTTGACGCTCGACGCCTGCGCGGACATGCCATGCGCCACCTCGAATCCGCTTTCGGCGCAGAACTTGGTGAAACAGTCATCGGGGTGCATGCCCAGATAACGAGCATAGGAGCGCACGTAACCGGCGATGAAGCCCGGGGTATCAAAGGCGGATGGATCACAATTCTCGATGGCGGCGATATAGTTGGCCTTGATCCGCAACTCGCGCTGCACATCCAGCAACGACTTGCCCATGGTGGCGCGTTCGCCCCGCATGACATCGCCCAGACGCAATTCAAAGTCGTCGAAGCCGCGCGGCTTCTCCTCTTCTACATCTGCCGACTTGCGCTGAGACCTGCGCCCGATCATCCTGCCGCCCCAAGTTAGCTGTCAGATACGTCTGACAGCGCCGGGAATCGTCCCCATAACGATTCGTCCGTGCCTGTTGTTACCTCAACCCTATCATAGGGCAAAGGACTTGCACACGGGCGGGTTGCGTCAACCGGCCAATTCGGCGCGATTCAGCGCACAATGGGACCAGAGCGCGTCCATCGCCTTGACCAGCTTGTCCATCTCGTTGGGCCCGTGCACCGGCGACGGGGTAAAGCGCAGGCGTTCGGTTCCGCGCGGCACGGTGGGGAAGTTGATCGGCTGCACATAGATACCGAAATCTTCCAGCAGCATATCGCTCAGCTTCTTGGTGTGGACCGGGTCGCCCACGATCACCGGCACGATATGGCTGCCGTGGTCGATCAGCGGCAGGCCCAGCCCCTTGAGCCGCAGTTTCAGGATGCGGGCCTGGGTCTGGTGTTGGTCGCGCAATTCCTGCGCGCCTTTCAGATAGGCGACCGAGGCCGCAGCGCCTGCTGCAATCGCCGGCGGCAGCGAGGTGGTAAAGATGAAGCCCGGCGCATAAGAGCGGATGGCGTCGCACATTTTCGCACTGGCGGCGATATAGCCGCCCATCACGCCATAGGCCTTGGCCAGGGTGCCGTTGATGATGTCGATGCGATGGGCCAGGTTGTCACGCTCGGTCACGCCGCCACCGCGCGGACCGTACATGCCGACCGCGTGCACCTCATCGATATAGGTCAGGGCACCGAATTCGTCGGCCAGGTCGCAGATCTCTTCGATGGGGCCGAAATCGCCGTCCATCGAGTAGACCGATTCAAAAGCGATCAGCTTGGGCGCCGCCGGGTCGTCGGCGGCCAGCAGCTCGCGCAGATGTGCCACGTCGTTGTGGCGGAAGATACGCTTGGCACCGCCGTTGCGGCGCACGCCCTCGATCATCGAGGCATGGTTGAGCGCATCGGAATAGATGATCAGGCCGGGGAAAAGCTTGGGCAGGGTGCTTAGCGTCGCGTCATTTGCGATATAGGCCGAGGTGAACAGCAGCGCCGCCTCTTTGCCGTGCAGGTCGGCCAGCTCGGCCTCGAGCCGCTTGTGATAGACGGTGGTGCCGGAAATGTTGCGGGTGCCGCCCGAGCCGGCGCCAGCGGCGGTCAGCGCCTCTTGCATCGCCTCCAGCACAACCGGTTGCTGGCCCATGCCCAGATAATCGTTGCCGCACCAGACGGTGATCTCTTTCTCGCTGCCGTCCGGACAGGTCCAGACAGCATGTGGGAAATGGCCCTTGCGCCGTTCGATGTCGATGAAGGTGCGATAGCGGCCTTCGTCGTGAAGCTTCTGAATGGCGGCGTCGAGTTTAACCGAATAGTCCACCGGATCCTCCTTCGTATCGTGCGGCCGGGTTGCGGCAGGTCAGGCTCTACGCCACATTCGCGTTCGTGAATGGATATCTGCGGCGCATCATTTTTTCAACTGTTACATCCGGCCCCGATGTCGCAGCCTTGACTTGCGTCAATTAAACCGGCGGTTTCGCGGGGACAAGGCGCCCTGCGCCGCGATGGGCGTCAAAAACGGCAGCGGGCGACGCAAATCCCGGTTGCGGTTTCCCATGATGAACAGCGGCCACTGGACAGGGCGGGCGGTGCTGCTAGGCTCCGCGCCGAATATCCCGTTAGACAAGGAACCGCCCGATGTCCCTCGACGACGTCCTCTCGCGTATCGACACCGACCTGCCCGCCGCCATCGACCGACTGATGGAGCTGCTGCGCATCCCCTCGATCTCGACCGATCCTGCCTATGCCGAGGCCTGTGACCAGGCCGCCGACTGGCTGGTGGCCGATCTGGCCGGGATCGGCATTGCCGCCGAAAAGCGGGTCACGCCGGGCCGCCCGATGGTGGTGGGCCATGTGGCCGCTGATCATGACGACGCCCCGCATGTGCTGTTTTACGGCCATTACGATGTGCAGCCGGTCGACCCGCTGAACCTGTGGACCAGCCCGCCGTTCGAGCCGCAGATCGAGGACACCCCGAACGGGCGCGTGATCCGGGGCCGCGGGTCGTCGGACGACAAGGGCCAGTTGATGACCTTTGTCGAGGCCTGCCGCGCCTGGAAGGCGGTGCATGGCTCCCTGCCCTGCCGCATCACCTTCTTCTTCGAGGGCGAGGAGGAGAGCGGCTCTCCCTCGCTGGTGCCCTTCCTTCAGGCCAATGCCGAAGAGTTGAAGGCCGATATCGCGCTGGTCTGCGACACCTCGATGGTGTCGCGCGGGGTGCCCTCGATCGCCGCCCAGCTGCGCGGCATGCTCAAGGATGAATTCACCATCACCGGGCCGCGCATCGACCTGCATTCGGGCCATTACGGTGGCCCCGGCCTGAACCCGCTGCGCGAGCTGTCACGCATCGTGACCTCGTTCTATGACGAAGAGACGGGCCGCGTCGCGGTCGAAGGTTTCTACGAAGGCGTGCACGAAGTGCCCGCCGAGCAGCTGCAGCAATGGGAAAATTGCGGCTTTGACGAGGCCGAGTACCTCAACTCGGTCGGCTATAGCCAGGCGCATGGCGAACAGGGCTATTCGACGCTGGAACAGCAATGGGCGCGCCCGACGCTTGAGGTCAACGGGCTGTGGGGCGGCTATAACGGCGCTGGGTCCAAGACCGTGATCCCGGCCCAGGCCCATTGCAAGATCACCTGCCGGCTGGTCGGCGATCAGGACCCCGACAAGCTGCGCATCGCGATCCGCAAACATGTCGAGGCACAGCTCAGCCCCGATGCGGGGGTGATCTGGGACAACGATCTGGAGGGTTCGAAAGCCTCGGTAATGAATATCGCCCGCCCCGAGATGGAGGCCGCCCGCGGCGCGCTGTCTGACGAATGGGGCCGCGAGGCGGTGTTCACCGGCATGGGCGGCTCGATCCCGGTCGTGGGTTTTTTCAAATCGATCCTGGGGCTTGATTCGATGCTGGTGGGCTATGCCAATGACGATGACGCCATCCATTCGCCCAACGAGAAATACGATGTGGAAAGCTTTCACAAGGGTATCCGCTCTTGGGCGCGGATCCTGGATGCGTTGACCCGCTGATCAGCGCCACGTCCGGTGGGGCCGGCTTTGGTAAAGTCGGCCTCGACGATCCGGATCGATGGCTGGGCGCGTCGGGGTCGGACCCGCGAGAGCCCGCCCCGCCGCCAGAGACCGCAGCATGTCGGAACTCGGTTCTGATCAAACGGAATCGATGCAGCACATCACGGATTGATCGCTGTTTTTTTGGCAATGACTGAGATAGGGGAGAAGTGGCGCGGTTGACGGGGCTCGAACCCGCGACCCCCGGCGTGACAGGCCGGTACTCTAACCAACTGAGCTACAACCGCGCATTTTCTTGCCCTCCGGGCCGGTCCCGGAGCCTCCGGGAGGGGATCATCAGTGGCGCGGTTGACGGGGCTCGAACCCGCGACCCCCGGCGTGACAGGCCGGTACTCTAACCAACTGAGCTACAACCGCACACTGTGATCTTGCGTTCCCTGCGGAACGTTGGGGTGTATTATGGCGCGGCTCGGGCATCGTCAAGCGGGTTTCTCACTTTTTTGGGCGCGCGTCCGCAAAATGTCCGCGCCCGCACCGGAAGTCGCGCCAGCCCCCGTTTTGTTTCAAATATTTAGCCCTGAACTCGCATCTGCCCGGCCCCTGTCAGCGCGTCGGCAAGGGCGTGAATTCGCTCTCATCGCCCGGCGGCAGGCTGAACCGGCCATGGCGCCAATCGCCGGCGCGCCAAGCCTCTTTCGCAGCATCGATCCGCTCTTTCGAACTGGCCACGAAATTCCACCAGATATGGCGCGGCCCGCCCAGCGTGGCACCGCCCAGCAGCATCAGCCGTGCGCCCTGCGGACCCGCCTTCAGGCTCAGACGGTCACCGGGGCGGAACACCATCATCCGGCCCGCCTCGAATCCCTGTCCGGCGACCTCGACCGATCCTTGGGTGACATAGACGCCGCGATCCTCGTGATTGTCGGGCAGCGGCAGAGCCGCGCCGGGTTCAAGCTGCGCGTCGGCATAGAACATCTCGGACGTGGTTTCGACCGGCGCCGCGGCGCCCCAGGCATCGCCCAGAACCAGCCGCACCTGTTTCCCCTCTGCCTCGAGCAGCGGCAACGCGCTGGCGGGGGCATGTTCGAAGCTGGCGCCGGTCTCTTCCAGATGTTCGGGCAGCGCCACCCAGGTCTGGATGCCGAACATGCTGAGCGGCGCCTGACGCGCCGGACCATCGGTGCGTTCGGAATGGGTGACGCCATTGCCCGCTATCATCCAATTGACAGCACCCGGCTCGATCCACTGGTCGGTACCCAGGCTGTCGCGGTGATGCAGCCGCCCTTTGTAAAGATAGGTGACGGTGGCCAAGCCGATATGGGGATGCGGGCGCACGTCGATGCCCTGCCCGGTCAGGAACTCGGCCGGCCCCATCTGGTCGAAGAAGATGAACGGCCCGACCATCTGGCGGCGCGGCGCCGGCAGGGCGCGGCGCACCTCGAACCCGCCCAGATCGCGGGCACGCGGCACGATCACCGTTTCTATGGCGTCCACATCGTTGCCCAGGGGGATATCGGCATCCAGCAAGGGGTTCCAGCTCATCTCAGACCTCCGTTCGGTTGGGATGAGGCTAAGGTAGCATCTGAAACTAAATGCACAATTCTGAGAAATCTACGTCTTTATGTGCAAATTTGCACAATTTCAGGTGGGACTGCGGAACAGGCGGGTGGACGAGAACATCGCCTCCAGCTCCTCGATCCGTTCCTTGCTTTCTTCCCAGCGCGCGCCCTGCACTTCGGCAATCAGCGCCTCAACGATCAGTTGCAGCGCGATGGTGCTGTCCCAGCTCGACGGCGCCTCGACCAGCCCGTTGAAGGTCAGGTTTGCCACCCGCCCGATGGGCGAGCCCCATTGGTCGGTGAACAGGATGACCGTCACCCCCCGCTCGCTGGCGATCTGGGCCAGCTTTTCCAGATGCGCCTCGTAACGGCGGATGTCGAAGATCACCAGGACCGAGCTCTGATCCATGTCCAGCAGGTACTGCGGCCAGACATTGGCCGAATTGCCCAGCATGGTGACATTGGGCCGGATGATCTGCATGTGGTTATACAGATAATCCGCGTTCGAGCGGGTGATGCGCCCGCCCACTACGTAAAGCGGGCGTGCCGTATCGGCCAGAATCGCGGCGGCGCGGTCGAAGAGCGCGGTGTCGGTCCGCTCCAGCGTGTGGCGCATATTGGCCCAGACCACCTGTGCAAAGCGCATCAGCGGGTGTTCGGCGCCTTCGTCCACCACCCAGCCGTCGCGTTTCGAGATCGGCTTCTTGATCTGCGCCGCCACTTCCTCGCGCAGCGCGTCCTGAAGCGCGGGAAACCCGTCGAACCCCAGCTTGCGCGCCATGCGGATCACGGTAGGTGTCGAGACACCCGCGGCGCTGGCCAGCTTGGTGATCGATTGCAGCCCCCCCATCGGATAGTCCTGCAAAAGGATCGAGGCCAACTGACGTTCGGACCGGGTCAGGTGCTCGGTCTCGTCCTGAATGCGTTGTTTGACCAGTTTCGATGTGCCGGGCACGGGTCGCCCTTTGTTCTAGCGTTTGTTACAGGTTATCTGTTTCTGTAATCATGTCTACAGAAATTTTATTGACAGAGAGCTGAGGATTGTAACCAATGCTACACATGTCAAGCGATGCCGAATCTCCCATGCTGTCCGCAGTCGAAGGTCCGCCCGCGCGGGTGCTGAACGCCCGTGGCACAGGGTGCGCTGTGCTGGTGTGCGAACATGCCAGCCGGTTCATCCCTGCGGCGCTGTCGGGTCTGGGCCTGTCGCCCGAGGCGGCGCGCTCGCACGCGGCCTGGGATATCGGTGCCATGGATCTGGCGGTGGAACTGTCGGGCGCGCTGGATGGGCCGCTGGTCTATTCCCGTGTCAGCCGGTTGGTCTATGACTGCAATCGCCCACCCGAACGCGCCGATGCCATGCCCGCGCAAAGCGAGATTTACACCATCCCGGGCAATGCGAATCTGACTCCTGCCCAGCGCGCCCAACGCGCAGAGGCGGTCTATCATCCGTTCCGGCACTTGCTTGTCGAGACACTCGACGCGCGCTCCGCCCCACCGGTATTGATCACCCTGCACAGTTTCACCCCCGTTTATCAGGGACGCACGCGCAGTGTCGAACTGGGCATCCTGCATGACAGCGACGACCGCGCCGCCCGGCTGCTGCTGAAGGCCGCGCAGGGGTCGGGCCTCAAGGCCGCGCTGAACGAGCCCTATTCCGCCACCGACGGCGTAACCCATACCCTGCGCGAACATGCCATCGCGCGCGGATTGCCCAACGTGATGATCGAGGTCCGAAACGACCTGATCGACACGCCTTCGGGCGTCAACCGCATCACCGGGCTGTTGGCCCCGATGCTGGCCGGGATGATCGAAACGCTTGCACCCGCAGGGGCAGAGGCATGACCGGAGGCATCCCGAAATGACCGCGCTGCGCGCCTATATCCGCATCGTCGACCGGATGAACCGCTGGGTCGGGCGGCTGGTCATGTATGGTATCTTCGTGATGATGGCGATCCTGCTGTGGTCCAGCTTCTCCAAGGTCGGCAGCGATCTTGGCTTTGATATCAACCCCTCGCTCTGGACGCTGGAAATGGCGCAATTTGCCATGGTCGCCTATTACATCCTGGGCGGCCCCTATTCGATCCAGATGGGATCGAACGTGCGGATGGACCTGCTCTATGGTGAATGGTCGGACCGACGGAAGGCCTGGACCGACGCGATCACCGTTCTGTTCCTGATCTTCTATCTCGGCGTGCTGCTCTATGGCGGCTATGACAGCCTCAGCTATTCCTTCCAGTATGGCGAGCGCAGCCCGACCGCCTGGCGCCCGGTGCTGTGGCCGATCAAGACAATCATGTGCGCGGGCCTGTTTCTGATGCTGCTGCAAGCCCTGTCCGAACTGGCCAAGGACATTCTGCGGATCCGTGGCGAACATATCCCGCGCGAGGTGATCTGAGATGTCCTATGAACTGATCGCCATCCTGATGTTTTCCACCATGATGGTGATGCTGATGACCGGCCAGCGCGTGTTCGGCGCCATCGGCTTTGTCGCGGTGCTGGCCTCGCTGCTTCTGTGGGGCGACCGGGGCGGGTATGACATCGGCTTTTCGGCGGCGATGAAGCTGATGAAATGGTATCCGCTGCTGACCCTGCCGATGTTCATCTTCATGGGTTACGTGCTGTCGGAATCCAAGATCGCCGACGACCTCTACAAGATGTTCCATGTCTGGATGGGCGGGCTTAACGGCGGGCTGGCCATCGGCACCATCGGGCTGATGGTGCTGATCTCGGCAATGAACGGTCTGTCGGTGGCGGGCATGGCCATCGGTGCCACCATCGCCCTGCCCGAGCTTCTCAAACGCGGCTATGACAAGAAGATGGTCACGGGGGTGATCCAGGCCGGGTCCAGTCTGGGGATCCTGGTGCCCCCCTCGGTGGTGCTGGTGCTTTACGCGATGATCGCGCGCCAGCCGGTGGGCCAGCTTTGGCTGGCGGGCGTGGTGCCGGGCCTGATGATGGCGGCCATGTTCATCCTCTATATCGCGATCCGCTGCAAACTGAACCCGGCCCTTGGCCCGGCGCTGTCGGCCGAGGAACGTGACGTGCCGATGGGCGAGAAACTGCGCCTGTTGCGCGCGGGCCTGCTGCCGCTGGGTATTTTTGCCGCGATGATGGTGCCCTTTGTCAACGGCTGGACCTCGCTGGTGGAAAGCTCGGCCATCGGGGCGCTGACCGCCTTTCTGGCCGCCGTGCTCAAGGGCCGGATGAACCGTCAGGTGTTCGAGACCTCGGTCCGCTCCACCTTGGGTATCTCGTGCATGTTCATGTGGATCATCCTGGCCGCACTTGCGTTTGGCGCGGTGTTCGATGGCTTGGGCGCGGTGAAAGCGATCGAGGATCTGTTCACCGAGCGGTTGGGGCTGAACCCCTGGGTCATCCTGATCCTGATGCAGCTCAGCTTCATCATCATGGGTACCTTTCTGGACGATACCGCGATGCTGGTGATCGTGGCGCCGCTTTACGTGCCGCTGGTGGGTGCGCTGGGGTTTGACCTGATCTGGTACGGGGTGCTTTATACGATCACCACGCAAATCGCCTATATGACGCCGCCCTTTGGCTATAACCTGTTCCTGATGCGGGCAATGGCGCCGCCCGAGATCACCCTGCGCGACATCTATGGCTCGATCCTGCCTTTCGTGCTGGTGATGACCTTGGCGCTGGCGATCATCATGATCTTTCCGCAGATCGCGCTGTGGCTGCCCGAGACTGTCTACAACAAGTGATCCCGGAATGAACCGGGGCATCCAATCCACCCTTTTGCAATTGGGAGAGAACCGATGACCACAAGACGCAAGTTTATCACCACCGCCGCCGTCGGCGCGGCGGCCGCGCCGCTGGCCACCCCGGCGCTGGCGCAATCTACGATCAAATGGCGCATGCAGACCTATGCCGGCCCGGCACTGGCCGCCCATGTGATCGACCCGGCGATTGCCATGTTCAACAAGATCGCCGGCGATCGCATGCAGATCGAGCTGTTCTATGCCGATCAGCTGGTCCCCACCGGAGAGCTGTTCCGCGCCATGCAGCGCGGCACCATCGACGCGGTGCAATCGGATGACGACTCGATGGCCTCGCCCACCGAGGTCACCGTTTTCGGCGGCTATTTCCCCTTCGCCTCGCGCTACTCGCTGGACGTGCCGGTGCTGTTCAACCAGTACGGCCTGAACGAGATCTGGGACGCGGAATATTCCAAGGTCGGCGTCAAGCACATCAGCGCGGGCGCCTGGGACCCCTGCCATTTCGCCACCAAGGACCCGATCAACAGCCTGGCCGACCTGAACGGCAAGCGTGTCTTTACCTTCCCGACCGCGGGCCGCTTCCTGAGCCAGTTCGGTGTGGTGCCGGTCACCCTGCCGTGGGAGGATATCGAGGTCGCGGTACAGACCGGCGAGCTTGATGGCATCGCCTGGTCGGGCATCACCGAGGATTACACCGTCGGCTGGGCCGACGTGACCAACTATTTCCTGACCAACAACATCTCGGGCGCCTGGGCAGGTTCGTTCTTTGCCAATATGGACCGCTGGAACGAACTGCCCGAGGATCTGCAAACCCTGTTCCGGGTCTGCTGTGACCAGTCGCATTACTATCGCCAGTGGTGGTATTGGGGCGGCGAGGCAAGCCTGCGCGTCAATGGCACCAAGATGCAGCTCACCTCGATCCCGGATGCCGAATGGGCGCAGGTCGAAGAGGCGGCGGTCAAGTTCTGGGACGAGATCGCGGCGGAATCCGAGACCAAGGCCAAGGTTGTCGAGATCTTCAAGAAGTATAACGCCGACATGGCCAAGGCCGGACGGCCTTATCGCTACGGCTAAATCACAGACCCGGCCCGCCGCCCCTTGCGGCGGGCCGGTCCCCGCGACAGAATTTTCGACGAAAATTCTTGACCCCACCAAATCCAAAGGTCGTGACATGCTCACATTCGAAACGCTGAAAGCCCAGGTTGCCGCAGGCACCGTCGACACGGTTCTGGTCTGCCTGGTCGACATGCAGGGCCGCCTGATGGGCAAGCGGTTCCATGCGCAGAACTTCCTCGACAGCGCCTATGAGGAAACCCATTGCTGCAACTACCTGCTGGCCACCGATCTTGAGATGGCCACGCCGGACGGCTATCGCGCCACCTCGTGGCAGGCCGGTTATGGCGATTACGTGATGAAGCCCGACCTGAGCACACTGCGCCCCCTGCCCTGGCTCGAAGGCACGGTGATGGTGCTGTGCGACGTGCTGGATCACCACAGCCATGAACCGGTGCCGCATTCGCCGCGCCAGGTCCTGAAGGCGCAAATCGCCCGCGCCGAGGCGCTGGGGCTGACGCCGATGATGGCGACCGAGCTGGAATTCTTTCTGTTCGAGGGCACGTTCGACGAGATCCGCAAAACCGGCTATCGCAACCTGACCCCGATCTCGGGCTATAACGAGGATTACCATATCCTGCAGACCAGCAAGGAAGAGCATGTGATGCGCCCGCTGCGCAACCATCTCTTCGCCGCAGGCATCCCGGTCGAGAACACCAAGGGCGAGGCCGAGGCGGGTCAGGAAGAACTGAACATCCGCTATGCCGACGCGCTGGCCTGTGCCGATCACCACACGATCGCCAAACATGCCACCAAGGAGATCGCCCATCAGCACGGCCATGCGGCCAGCTTTCTCCCGAAATGGCACCATGACCGGGTTGGCAGCGCCAGCCATGTGCACCTGTCGCTGTGGCGCGGGTCGGAACCCGCCTTCTACGACAAGGATGCAGCCCACGGGCTGAGCGAGCTGGGCCGCCAGTTCTGCGCCGGGATGATCCGCTATGCGCCCGATTACACGTTCTTCCTGGCGCCCTATGTGAACAGCTACAAACGCTTCATGAAGGGCACGTTTGCGCCCACCAAGACCGTCTGGTCGGTGGACAACCGCACCGCCGGGTTCCGCATGTGCGCCGAAGGCACCAAGGGTGTACGGATGGAATGCCGCATCGGCGGCTCGGACCTGAACCCCTATCTGGCGCAGGCGGCCCTGCTGGCGGCGGGTCTGCAGGGGATTGAGGAGAAGCTGGAACTGGCGCCGCCCACCAGCGGCGATGTCTATGACAATGCCGAAGCCGGAGAGATCCCGCGCAGCCTGCGCGACGCGATCGGGACCTTGGGCGGGTCGGCCATGCTGCGGGCGGCGATGGGAGATTGGGTGATCGATCACTACACCCGCTGCGCCCAGTGGGAGCAGGAAGAATTCGACCGTGTGGTGACCGATTGGGAAATCGCGCGCGGTTTCGAGAAAGCCTGAAGCGGTGGGCAAATGGGGGGCCAGCCCCCCAAGCCCCCCGGAGTATTTTGAACCAGAAAGAAGACAGGGGTGGCTTATGCCCCCCGAAACTGGAGTTCGGTCATGACAAGAACCGTGCAATGCATCTCGCCGATCGACGGATCGGTCTATCTGGAGCGGCCCGCGGCCACGCGCGAGGCGGCCATGGACGCCGCCGAGCGCGCCCGCGCCGCGCAAGCCGCTTGGGCCGCGCGCCCCTTGGCCGAGCGCGTGGCGCTGGTGCTGGCGGCCGTGGCCGAGGTGGGCAAGACCACCGACCGCATGGCGGTGGAACTGGCCCATCAGATGGGCCGCCCCGTCCGCTATGGCGGCGAGTTCGGCGGTTTCAACGAGCGCGCCACCTATATGGCCGGGATCGCCGAGAGCGCGCTTGCGCCGCTGGTGATCGAGGACAGCGACGCCTTTCTGCGCAAGATCGAGCGCGAGCCCTTTGGTGTGGTGCTGGTGGTGGCGCCCTGGAATTATCCCTACATGACCGCGATCAACACAGTCGCGCCCGCGCTGATGGCGGGCAATACGGTGATCCTGAAACATGCCGCCCAAACCCTGCAGGTGGGCGAGCGGATGGCCGAGGCGTTTCATGCCGCGGGCATCCCCGAGGACGTGTTCCAGAACATCGTGCTGGACCACGACACCACCGCCGAGCTGATTTCCCGCCGCAAGGTGAATTTCGTCAATTTCACCGGATCGGTCCGGGGCGGTCAGGCGATGGAACGCGCCGCCGCCGGCACCTTCATCCCCGTCTCGACCGAGCTGGGTGGCAAGGATCCGGGCTATGTCCGGGCCGATGCCGATCTGGACGCCGCCGTCGAGACGCTGATCGACGGGGCCATGTTCAACTCGGGCCAGTGCTGTTGCGGGATCGAGCGGATCTATGTGCATGCGAGCCTGTTCAACGCCTTTGTCGACAAGGCGGTGGCGCTGGTAAAGGGTTACAAACTGGGCAATCCGCTGGACCCCGAGACCACGATCGGGCCGATGGCCAATGTGCGCTTTGCCCAGGTGGCGCGCGACCAGATCGAGGATGCCATCGCCAAGGGCGCGACCGCCCATATCGAACGGTTCGCGCAAGATGACGGCGGCGCCTATCTGACGCCGCAGATCCTGACCAATGTCACCCATGACATGGAGATCATGCGCGAAGAGACCTTCGGGCCCGTCGTGGGCATCATGCCGGTCGCCGATGACGAAGAGGCGATTGCGCTGATGAACGATTGCCAGTTCGGGCTGACCGCCTCGATCTGGACCCGCGACACCGCCCGCGCCGACGAGATCGGCAGGCGGCTGGAAACCGGCACCGTGTTCATGAACCGCTGCGATTACCTTGATCCCGCGCTTTGCTGGACCGGCTGCAAGGATACCGGCCGGGGCGCGGGCCTGTCCGTGCTGGGCTTTCACGCCCTGACCCGTCCCAAATCCTACCACCTGAAAAAGGCTTGAGGCCCATGAAACTTGTTGGAAACTGGTCCTATCCCACCACCATCCGCTTTGGTGCGGGGCGGATCGCCGAAATCGCCGAGGCCTGCAAGGCCGCCGGTATATCCAAGCCGCTGCTGGTCACCGACAAGGGGCTGGCCGCGATGGAGATCACCACCCGCACGCTGGACCTGATGGAGGCCGCGGGCCTGGGCCGGGCGATGTTTTCCGAGGTTGATCCCAACCCGACCGAGCGCAATGTCGAGGCCGGACTGAAAGTCTATCGCGAGGGCGGCTATGACGGGGTGATCGCCTTTGGCGGCGGCTCGGGGCTTGATCTGGGCAAGACGCTGGCCTTCATGGCAGGCCAGACCCGTCCGCTCTGGGATTTCGAGGATATCGGCGACTGGTGGACCCGCGCCGACCCGGCGGGCATTCACCCGATCGTCGCCGTGCCCACCACCGCCGGGACAGGATCGGAAGTGGGCCGCGCGGGCGTGATCACCAATTCGGAAACCCACGAGAAAAAGATCATCTTTCACCCGCTGATGCTGCCCAAGGTGGTGATCTGCGACCCGGAACTGACCGTGGGCATGCCGAAATTCATCACCGCAGGTACCGGGCTTGATGCCTTTGCCCATTGTGTCGAGGCCTATTGCTCGCCGCATTACCACCCGATGAGCCAGGGCATCGCGCTGGAAGGCATGCGGCTGGTCAAGGAATACCTGCCCCGCGCCTATGCCGACGGGTCGGACCTTGAGGCGCGCGCGCATATGATGTCAGCCGCCGCCATGGGCGCCACCGCCTTCCAGAAAGGGCTGGGCGCCATCCATGCGCTGTCGCACCCCATTGGCGCGCATCACCACACCCATCACGGCACCACCAACGCGGTCTGCATGCCGGCCGTGCTGCAATTCAACCGCCCCGCGGCCCAGGGCGTGCTGGCCGAGGCCGCCGCCTATCTGGGCATTGCGGGCGGGTTTGACGGGTTCGCGGCCTATGTCGACGAGTTGAACACCTCGCTCGGTATCCCCAAGACGCTGACCGATCTGGGCGTCACCAATCCCGATATCGACGTGCTGGTGCGTGACGCACTGAACGACCCCTCGACCGGCGGCAACCCCGTAGTGATGACTGCAGAGAATACACGTCCGCTTCTGGAATCGTTGTTCTGATAGTCTCGCCGGGCGGGGGTGCGAGGCCCCTGCCCGGCGGCACCGGCAGCGGCGCCAACTGGATTCCGCTCGCAGAATCAAAGACCTTTACCTGATTCGGCGCGATGTATATGATCGCAACAGAGAGCGCGCAAAGCGCCCGCGCATCCCAGCGCATCAGGCTAAGGAGCAGCAGCATGAAACTCCGCGTGGCAGCGGCGGTATTGGCGCTCGGCGTAAGCCCCGCCAGCCTTTCGGCACAGAGTATTGGTCTTGTCGGCGCCAATGTCGACATCAACCACTATCAGTTCACCAACAAATCCAAGGGCGCGCGTCAGGCGCTGCAAGGCTCTTTCGAGCTTGGTCTTGGCAGCTCTGTCGCAACCCAACTTGACGTTGGGTATTACAAGTTCGATCAGGTTGGCGGCAGCGGCCGCAGCGCCACGCTGCATGGTATCTACAAGTTCGGCTATGGCGGCGCGGTCGGCGGGTTCTGGGGCACCGAGGATGGTGGCGGCATCGACCGCAACTTCTACGGTCTCGAAGCCGCCTACGATTTCTCGGCCATTCGGCTGGAGGGTTATTTCTCGCGTGGCCGCGTGCAGGGGACCAACGCAACCCTGCTCGGCGGCAAGATAAGCAGCGACGTGGGCAGCGGTCCGCTCAGCCTGAACGCCAGCGTCGATTTCATGGACAACAAGACCGGTGCCAACATGACCCGCATGGCGATCGGCGCCGATTACGGGTTGGGAAGCGGCGTGAACCTGTATGGTGAGGTTGGTACCGGCAACGCCCGAGTGGCCAATTTCAGCAACAACGATGCCTTTGTCGGCATCGGCCTGCGCTTTGACCTGGGCGACCGGCCGGGCACCACCTTTGGTCGTCGCGCCCTGCTCGACCGCCTGCCGGGGCTGTGACCCCGGCAACATAAGCTTGTTAGCGTAACTATCCCTACCAAAACAAAAAACCGCCGGACCACTGCCCGGCGGCTTTGAAATCTGGTGGGTGATAAGAGATTTGAACTCCTGACATCTTCGATGTGAACGAAGCGCTCTACCACTGAGCTAATCACCCGTGAGGCAGGCTTTTAGCGTTACTCGGCAGCCTCTGCAAGAGGGTCCGCATCAAGTTTTTCCACTTCTTCCTCTGCATGGGTGCTGCGGCGCAATTTGCAGATGATCACCTGCCCGTTGCCCTTGTCGGTCGAGCGGTTCACCTTGAGCTTGCCAAGCGGCTGGAGGTTCAGATCGCGTTCTTCCGAAATCGCCTCGCCCATGATCGCCAGCATCGCCTCGACGGCGGGTTTGACATATTTCTTCTTCACGTCGGACCGGGCGACAACCAGATCGATCAGCTCGCGCTTGCGCAACTCGTTTCCGTTATCCTGATCCTCGGCTTCGTCGGCGCGCACCACGCGGGGCAGCGGCGTATCAAGCGCTTCGGCGGCCTCGACAGATTCGATCTCGGGGTCTACCGGCTCCGTTTCGGCAGCGGCGGTCTTTTCCTTTGCGGTGGCGGTGCCGGAGGTGGAACGTGTGCTGCGGCGCGTGGTGGTCTTGCGTGCTGTGGTCGTCGTCCGTGTACTGCGTTTTACCATATTGGTGCCCCGTTGTTTTGTTTTCGGAAGCTTAGCTATTTGTTTCCGATCTGGCTACATTCACTCACAAAATAGTTGAAATCAGGTGTCCGGATACAACAAGGGCGGGCCAAAAGGCCCGCCCTTGTCAGCAAGTGCAAACTCGTTCAGTGCGCCGTGGCCGAGGCGCCTTCGCCACCCGGAAGCGCCGATTTGGCGGCGGCGGCCTCTTCCTCGGCGGCCTCGTCCCATTCAATCGCTTCGGGCTGGCGAACAAGCGCGTGTTTCAGCACCTCGGACACATGCGCGACAGGGATGATCGTCAGCCCCTCCTTCACGTTGTCGGGGATCTCGCGCAGGTCTTTTTCGTTCTCGGCCGGGATCAGCACGGTCTTGACGCCGCCGCGCAGGGCGGCGAGCAGCTTCTCCTTCAGCCCGCCGATGGCCAGCACATTGCCGCGCAGTGTGACCTCACCCGTCATGGCGATGTCCTTGCGCACGGGCGTCTGGGTCAGCACAGACACGATCGAGGTGACCATGGCGATACCGGCGCTGGGGCCGTCCTTGGGCGTGGCGCCTTCGGGAACGTGCACGTGGATATCCCAGCGATCCAGCCGGGGCGGCTTTACACCGATGGCCGGGGCGATCGAGCGCACGTAGGACGCCGCCGCGTCGATCGACTCCTTCATCACCTCGCCCAGCTTGCCGGTGGTCTTCATCCGGCCCTTGCCCGGCAGGCGCAGCGCCTCGATCGACAACAGGTCGCCGCCTACGCTGGTCCAGGCCAGACCGGTGACGACACCCACCTGATCGTCCTTCTCGGCCAGACCGAACCTGAACCGGCGCACACCCAGGAAATCCTCCAAATTCTCGGGCGTTACCGAGACCTTTTCTGCGTCTTTCTTGAGGATCTTCGTCAGCGCCTTGCGGCAGATCTTGGCCACTTCGCGTTCCAGGTTCCGCACCCCCGCCTCGCGGGTGTAATAGCGGATGATGTCGGTCAGCGCCGCGTCGGACAGATCGAACTCCTTGGCACGCAGACCGTGGTTCTTGGTCTGCTTCGGCAGCAGGTGGCGCTTGGCAATCTCGCGCTTTTCATCCTCGGTATAGCCCGCCAGCGGAATGATCTCCATCCGGTCCAGCAGCGGTCCGGGCATGTTGTAGCTGTTCGACGTGGTCAGGAACATCACGTTCGAGAGGTCATATTCTACCTCGAGATAATGATCCATGAAGGTGTTGTTCTGTTCCGGGTCCAGTACCTCGAGCATCGCGCTTGCCGGGTCGCCCCGGAAATCCTGCCCCATCTTGTCGATCTCGTCGAGCAGGATGAGCGGATTGGTGGTTTTCGCCTTTTTCAGCGCCTGGATGATCTTGCCCGGCATCGAACCGATATAGGTCCGGCGGTGGCCGCGGATCTCGCTCTCGTCACGTACGCCACCCAGCGAGATGCGGATGAACTCGCGCCCCGTTGCCCGGGCGACCGATTTGCCCAGCGAGGTCTTGCCCACACCCGGAGGGCCGACAAGGCACAGGATCGGCCCCTTCAACTTGGCCGAGCGCTGTTGCACCGCCAGATACTCGACGATGCGCTCCTTGACCTTTTCCAGCCCATAGTGATCGGCATCCAGCACGCCCTCGGCGCGGCCCAGATCCTTTTTCACGCGGGATTTGACGCCCCACGGGATCGACAGCAGCCAGTCGAGATAGTTACGCACGACCGTGGCCTCGGCCGACATGGGCGACATGTTCTTGAGCTTCTTCAGCTCGGCCTCGGCTTTTTCACGCGCCTCTTTCGACAGCTTGGTGGCGGCGATCTTCTCTTCCAGCTCGGCAATCTCGCCGGCACCTTCTTCGCCATCGCCCAGCTCACGCTGGATCGCCTTCATCTGTTCGTTGAGGTAGTATTCGCGCTGGGTCTTCTCCATCTGGGATTTGACCCGGGTCTTGATCTTCTTCTCGACCTGCAGAACGCTCATCTCGCCCTGCATCAGGCCATAGACCTTTTCCAGCCGCTCGCTGACGCTGAGCGTTTCCAACAGGTCCTGTTTCTGTCCAACCTCGATGCCCAGGTGGCCCGCGACCAGATCGGCCAGCTTGGCGGGCTCGGTGGTCTCGCCAACAGCGGCCAGCGCCTCTTCGGGAATGTTCTTGCGCACCTTGGCATAGCGCTCGAATTCATCGCCCACGGTGCGGATCAGCGCCTGAGTGGTGGTGACATCGCCAGGGATCTCGGTCAGATATTCGGCACGCGCCTCGAAAAAGACGTCGTTTTCCAAGAAGGCGGTGATCTTGACCCGTGCCTGCCCCTCGACCAGCACCTTGACGGTGCCATCGGGCAGTTTCAGCAGTTGCAGCACATTGGCCAGCACGCCGGTGCGGTAAATACCGTCACTGTCCGGGTCGTCGATACCGGGATCGATCTGGCTCGACAGCAGGATCTGCTTGTCTTCCTGCATCACCTCTTCCAGCGCCCGCACCGATTTCTCGCGGCCGACAAAAAGCGGCACGATCATATGCGGGAACACCACGATGTCGCGCAGCGGCAGGACGGGGTAAGAGGCGTTCAGAGGCTCTTGCATAATCTATCCTTATCATTGGCAAGATGGCACCGGTCCCTGTCTCAGGCGACCCCCGGCCATCTCCTGTCTCGGGCTGATAAGGTGGGGTGAGTCCCCGTCCATTTCAACCAGACCCGTAAATTGGTGCCGCGCACAATGACGCGACTGCCAGCGGACCGCAAGTCTGCAAAACCACCGCCGCAGCGGATTCCTGCGGGACGGCGGGCGGGGCGATCTGCGCCGGGGCGCAGGAGCGCCGGACCGTCGCCCCGCCCGGCCCCTCAGTTGCGCAGGAAGCTGACCAAGCGGCGCGCATGGGTCTCGGTCCCGTCCTTGCCGCGCCCCTGTACGGTCAGCACACCGCCCATCCGGTCCTCGTCCAGTACCGCCAAGTGCACATGCAGCCACAGATGGGTGCCCTCCTCGTCAATCCGTTCCTGGTCGAATTCCAGCCGCAGCATCCCAACGCTGCCGCAATCGGGGACCAGCCCCAGCCTGTCGAAATCGAGATATTGCTGCGCGCCATCAACCGGGACCGGTGCAATGCCGGTTTCGGGATCGGCCAGCCGTATCTCGGCCTCGCCGAACTGCGCCATGTCGGCATAGACGGTGCCGTCGCGGTACAACATCGCCATGATCTGGTGACCCGCGCGCGGCATCGGCAGCTTCATCTCGTTGGCACCCATCTTCATCATCATCAGACCGGGTCCGTTATGCGCCTGCCAGGCGCCGTCCAGCAGCGGCGCCACCAGATCGGCATAATGTTCCGCGCTCAGCGCGCAACCATCCAGTTCGGCGGCGCCAACCATTCCGCCCCAAATACACATCACCGCAGATACCAGTCGCTTCACGGCAATCTCCTTTGTTTTCAAATAAATGCAGAGCGCAGAAAGCGATGTATCCAGAACCGTTTCAAGTCCGGCAAACCTGACCTTTTGCCCCTGGCCGCCCGATGGGCGGCCAAAGGGAGCGGCCTGTTTCAGGCCGTCTGCAACACCGGATAGTCGGTATAGCCTTCGTCGCCGCCGCCGTAATAGGTGGCGGTATCGCCTGCATTCAGCGGCGCGTCGGCAGTCAAGCGCTCGACCAGGTCGGGATTGGCAATGTACGGCCGGCCAAAGGCCACCAGATCCACCGCGTCGATCCGGGTCCGTTCCAGTGCGCTGGCGCGGTCATAGCCATTGTTGCCCATGTAGGTGCCGCTCCAGAGCTGGCGCAGATCGTCGAACGCCCCTTCGCGGACACCGCCGGTCTGACCTTCGACCATGTGCAGATAGGCCAGCCCATAGGTATCCAGTCGTTCGATCACCGGCGTATAGGTGGCGATCGGGTTGCTGTCAGAGATGCCGTTCACATCCGAGAAGGGCGACAGGCGGATGCCGACATGGCCCGCATCCCAGGCGCCCACAACGGCATCGACGACTTCGAACAGGAACCGGGCGCGGTTCTCGACCGACCCGCCATAGGCGTCCTGCCGCCGGTTGCTGCCATCCTTGAGGAACTGCTCGACCAGATAGCCGTTGGCCGCATGGATCTCGACCCCGTCGAACCCGGCCTCGCGCGCGCAACGGGTGGCATGGGCGTAATCGGCCACAACACGGGCGATCTCATCCGTCTCCAACGCGCGCGGCTCCGATGTGTTTTCGAACCCGGCATGGGTAAAGGTCTTTGCCTTGGCCGCAATCGCCGAGGCCGAAACCGGCGCCTGCCCGTCCGGCAAAAGCGATGTGTGCGAGATCCGCCCAACATGCCAGAGCTGGATCACGATCTTGCCACCCCTTGCATGGACCGCATCGGTCACCTTGCGCCAGGCGGCCACCTGTTCGGGCGTATGGATGCCCGGCGTCTGGATATAGCCCTTGCCCTCGGCGCTGATCTGCGCGCCCTCGGTGATCAGCAGCCCGGCGCTGGCGCGCTGGGCGTAGTATTCCGCGTGCCGGTCGAACACGACACCAGTTGTGTCATCGGCCCGGTTCCGCGTCAGCGGTGCCATCACGACCCGGTTCTTCAACGCGATATTGCCGGCCTTGTGGGGGGAAAAGAGTGTCTCGGTCATCGTGGGTTCTCCTGTGTTCGTCCGGTAGCGGCGATGGTCAGCGCAGCCGGTGCAGCCCCAACTATGCCCTCGGCGCCGATCCGCAAGGGCAGACAGTTCGGGCAGGTCCGGACGAAAGAGAAGAACATCTGCCGATTGCGGCCAGCGCCGGGCCTTTGTTCCAAGCCCGAACGGGCAGGAACATCTTCCCGCCCGAGCAGCAAAATACGGGATAACGTTTTCTTCACAACTCTGACATGTCGCAAACGCAAAGCTACAAAGCTGGGTGTCGCGAGTCAGAGCGGTTCGATATCACCTTGCGCCCGGCCCGCGTGAAAATCGGCCTCCCAAGCGGCAAAAGTGCCCGCCGCAATCGCCTCTCGCATGCCCGCCATGATTTCCTGGTAATAATGCAGGTTGTGCCAAGTCAGTAGCATCGAGCTGATGATCTCCTGACTGCGGAACACGTGATGCAGATAGGCGCGGCTATAGTTGCGGCAGGCCGGACAGGTGCAGGCCTCGTCCAGCGGGCGCGGGTCGTCCATGTGGCGCGCATTCTTGATGTTCAGAACCCCGTGCCGGGTGAACACCTGTCCCGTGCGACCAGAGCGCGACGGTAGCACACAATCCATCATGTCGATGCCGCGCTTGACGGCGCCGACGATATCGTCGGGCTTGCCCACCCCCATCAGGTATCGCGGCTTGTCTTCGGGCAGGAAGCCGGGCGCATAATCGAGACAGCCAAACATCGCCGACTGACCCTCGCCCACAGCGAGACCGCCCACCGCATAGCCCTCGAACCCGATCGCCTTCAACGCCTCGGCGCTCTCCTCGCGCAGATCCTGCTCCAACCCGCCCTGCATGATACCAAAGAGCGCATGCCCCGGCCGGTCGCCAAACGCCGCGCGCGAGCGTTCCGCCCAGCGCATTGAAAGCCGCATGCTTTCGGCGATCCGGTCGCGGTCGGCGGGCAGCGCCGGGCATTCATCGAAACACATCACGATGTCACTGCCCAACAGCCGCTGGATCTCCATCGAGCGCTCCGGGGTCAGCTCGTGCTTGGACCCGTCGATATGGGATTTGAAGGTCACGCCCTTTTCGGTCAGCTTGCGCAAACCTGCCAGCGACATGACCTGAAACCCGCCGCTGTCGGTCAGGATCGGCCGCTCCCAGTTCATGAACTTGTGCAGGCCGCCCAACCGGTCGATCCGCTCGGCCGTGGGCCGCAGCATCAGGTGATAGGTGTTGCCCAACAGGATATCGGCCCCGGTCGCGCGCACGCTCTCGGGCATCATCGCCTTGACCGTCGCCGCCGTGCCCACCGGCATGAAGGCCGGTGTGCGCACCTCACCGCGCGGCGTCTGGATAACGCCGGTACGCGCCTTGCCATCCTTGGCATGCAGGTCAAAAGAGAAACGCTCGCTCATCTCATCCTCGCGGCTCGGGTCAACCGGGCAGGCTTTGCCCCAAGCGCGCCGGCAATGCAAGCCGCGCGCCCGCTTTCCCCTTTGCACGGCGGGCGATACAGACCATACCTATGTTGAATGGCGGCATCATCCGCCCCATATGTATACCATAGTACACAAATATCAGGGATACAGCATGACCGAAGAGCAGATCATCGGCCTTTTCAGCCAGAACATCGTCTTTCTTGCTGCCGCGATCTTTATCATCGTGGTCATTCTCAAGGGCATCCGCATCGTCCCGCAATCCGAGAAATTCGTGGTCGAACGCTTTGGGCGGCTGCATGCGGTGCTGGGGCCGGGCATCAACTTCATCGTGCCTTTCCTCGATGTGGTCCGCCACAAGATCTCGATCCTCGAACGCCAGCTCCCTACCGCCAGCCAGGACGCGATCACCAAGGACAACGTGCTGGTTCAGGTCGACACATCGGTGTTCTACCGCATCACCGAGCCGGAAAAGACTGTCTATCGCATCCGCGACGTGGACGGTGCCATCTCGACCACCGTGGCCGGGATCGTGCGGGCCGAGATCGGCAAGATGGACCTGGACGAGGTGCAATCGAACCGGGCGCAGCTGATTTCCACCATAAAGGCCTCGGTCGAGGACGCGGTGGACGATTGGGGGATCGAGGTCACACGGGCCGAGATCCTGGATGTGAACCTGGATCAGGCCACCCGCGACGCCATGCTGCAGCAGCTCAACGCCGAACGCGAACGCCGCGCCCAGGTGACCAAGGCCGAAGGCGCCAAGCGCGCGGTCGAGCTCAACGCCGATGCCGAGCTCTATGCCGCCGAACAGACCGCCAAGGCCCGCCGCATCCAGGCCGAGGCCGAGGCCTATGCGACCGAGGTCGTGGCCCGCGCCATCGCCGCGCACGGGCTGGAGGCCGCGCAATACCAGGTGGCGCTGAAACAGGTCGAGGCACTGAACGCTTTGGGCAATGGCGCCGGGAAACAAACCATCATCCTGCCCGCCAACGCGCTCGAAGCCTTTGGTGACGCCTTCAAGCTGCTGAAAGGGGGCAAATGATGATTGACGCGCTCTGGTCGGTCTGGTGGCTCTGGCTTGCCGGTGCGCTGGTGCTGGGCGTGGTCGAGATGCTGCTGCCCGGCTTCATCTTTCTGGGCTTCGCCATCGGCGCGGCGCTGACCGGGCTGATGCTGCTGGCAGTGACGCCGTCGCTGCCGCTGCTGCTGTTGATCTTCGCCGCGCTGTCGCTGGCCGCATGGCTGCTGCTCAGGCACAGGTTTTCCCTGCCCTCAGGCCAGGTGAAAACCTTTAAGGACGATATCAACGGCTGAGGCGGATCTGTTTTCCGGCAAGGAAAACAGGTCGGAAAAATTCAATTTTTCCGGCCCCCGCCCAGCAACAAGGGGTGCCCTGCCTCTGGACGCCCCCGGCCCCATTCCCTATATAATCGCTCAGGTAACAAGCCGAGGACCAGATGACCCACGCGACAGAACCCATGGAAGGCGCGCCACTGATTGCGCCCTCTTCCGTCGACCACGACCTGTACGAGCCGGTGGTCGAGGCCTGCCGCACGGTCTATGACCCCGAAATCCCGGTCAACATCTTCGAGCTTGGTCTGATTTATACCGTCGAGATCTCAGGCGAGAACGAGGTGCGGGTTATCATGACCCTGACCGCGCCCGGCTGCCCGGTGGCGGGCGAAATGCCCGGCTGGGTCGCGGCAGCGGTCGAAAGCGTGCCTGGTGTCAAATCGGTCGAGGTCGAAATGACCTGGGATCCGCCTTGGGGCATGGAGATGATGTCGGACGAGGCGCGGCTGGAACTGGGCTTCATGTGATCGGCGCGGGGCGGTTTTCCACAGACAACCGGCCCTTGTCGCAAAACCTTTACTCAATCTTCACGCTGCCTTGATCACCCTGTTACAGGCCGCACCCAGCCTTTCCGCTGACCGGGGTCCGGGTCCCATCCCCTCCCGGACGAGTCGTCACGGCCGGCCTCGGGTCCTGCCCTCCCCCCAGCGTGGGATCCACAATAGAGTGGGCCGCTCTTGCCCGAGGGCGGCCCACATTCTTTCAGCCACACTTGAGCCAAGCCCCCAAGCGCCCTAGATTAAGGGCAACGCGCGACAATGGAGACTTTCATGTTCGGCATTCCCGGCAAGCAGGCGGTGACCATGACCCCCCGAGCGGCGACCCAGATCGCCCGCCTGATGGACAAGGGCGGCCATACCGGACTGCGCATCGGCGTCAAGAAAGGCGGCTGCGCCGGCATGGAATACACCATGGATTATGTGGATCAGGCCGATCCGCATGACGAGGTGGTCGAACAGGACGGCGCCCGCATCCTGATCGCGCCCATGGCACAGATGTTCCTGTTCGGCACCGAGATCGACTACGAGGTCTCGCTGCTGGAATCCGGGTTCAAGTTCAAGAACCCCAACGTGGTCGATGCCTGCGGTTGCGGGGAGTCGATCAAGTTCGACGAAAGCCTTTCCAACCGCTGATCCGCGGCCCTCTCGCCCACCACCCGCGATTGTCACGCCCCTTCCCCGATGCTATCGGAACCCGATGACATTCTGGACGGCTATTTCGGGAGAGAGCGATGCGGCGCAAACTGGCGGCAGGAAACTGGAAGATGAACGGCACCGGCGAAGCGCTGACAGCGCTGGAGGCGATTGCCGGAGCGCATCCCGCCGCCACTGTCGATCTGCTGATCTGCCCGCCGGCCACGTTGCTCTACCGTGCCGCTCAGGCCGTCAGTGGCAGCCGGGTGCGGATCGGGGGACAGGATTGCCACACCGCCAATGCAGGCGCCCATACCGGTGACATCGGCGCGTCGATGCTGGCCGATGCCGGTGCCAGCGCCGTCATCCTCGGCCATTCCGAACGCCGCGCCGATCATGGCGAGACCGACGCTCAGGTCTGCGACAAGGCGCGCGCGGCGCTTGATGCCGGGCTGATCGCCATCATCTGCATCGGCGAGACGCTGGCCCAGCGCGAAGCGGGCCAGACGCTCGACGTGGTCTGCGCGCAACTGGCCGGGTCAGTGCCCGACGGGATCGACGGGACGCAGGTGGTGATCGCCTATGAACCGGTCTGGGCCATCGGTACAGGGCTGGTGCCGACGCTGGAGCAGATCGCCGAGGTGCACGACACGCTGCGCCAGCAGCTGATCGGGCGGTTCGGCTCGGAAACCGCCGAGGCGATCCGCCTGCTCTATGGCGGTTCGGTCAAGCCGGGCAACGCGGCCGAGATCTTTGCCGTTTCGAACGTGGATGGCGCGCTGGTCGGTGGCGCCAGCCTGACTGCCGCCGATTTCTCGCCCATCGTCAGCGCGCTGGAACAGGCGGCGGGCTGATATACAGCTTGCCCCCGGCGGGCTGCTTCGGGATCATGGCCGCATGACCTCACCAACGCTCGCGGTGCGGCAGGCATCGCCCGACGACCTGCCGCAATTGTTCGACCTCTACCGGCATCTCAACCCCGAGGATGCGCCGCCGCCCGCGCCGGATGCGGCGCGGGACATCCTGACGCGACTGAGCTGCTACGATCGCAGCGCCATCTTCGTGGGCGAGGTCGCGGATACTCTGGTCGCCTCCTGCACCCTGATCGTCATTCCCAACCTGACGCGGGGCGGCAGCCCCTATGGGCTGATCGAGAATGTGGTGACCCACGGCGATTTCAGAAAGCGTGGATTCGGCAAGGCACTGCTGGATCATGCGACGGCGGCGGCGTGGGAGGCGGGCTGCTACAAGCTCATGCTGATGACCGGTTCACGCCAGGCCGAGGTGCTGCGCTTCTATCTTGACGCGGGTTTCGAACAGTCCAAGACCGGGTTCCAGAAGCGGCGCGTAGCGCCACGCCCCGAGGGCTGAGGCGACGAACCGCACAGGCAGAGGTCCGAAAACAAAAATGCCGGGCAAGTTTCCCTGCCCGGCATGGTTTCTCGATTGGAACCGCATCCGTTACTTGATGATGATCTCTGGCCCCATCAGCGCGTTGGGCAGCACCGTCGACAGCCAGGGCACATACGTGACCAGGATCAGGAAGACGAAGAGCACAGCCAGGAAGGGAAGCGCCGCGCGCACAACGCTCATCATCGGCATCCCCGCCACACCCGAGGTCACGAAGAGGTTCAGACCCACCGGCGGCGTGATCATCCCGATTTCCATGTTCACCACCATGATGATGCCCAGATGGATCGGATCGATCCCCAGTTCGATGGCGATCGGGAACACCAGCGGCGCCACGATGACCAGCAGGCCCGAGGGCTCCATGAACTGGCCGCCGATCAGCAGGATCACGTTGACCACGATCAGGAAGGTGATCGGGCCCAGACCCGCCGACAGCATCGCGTTGGCCACATGCTGGGGCACTTGCTCGTCGGTCAGAACATGTTTCAGGATCAGCGCGTTGGCGATCACGAACATCAGCGTCACGGTCAGCTTGCCCGCCTCGAACAGGGTGTTGCGGGTGTCCTTGTGAAAGAACGCCCCCACCAGTGCCAGCGGCCGGGTCAGCAGGCTCTTGCGCACGCCGCCGTTATGCTCAGCCGCCAGCGGCCCCATGTCGCGATAGACGAAGGAGGCCACCAGGAAGGCATAGACCGAGGCCACCGCCGCCGCCTCTGTCGGCGTGAAGATGGCGCTGGTGATGCCGGGGATGCCGTAGATACCGACCATGATCACCACGATCAGCATCAGCCCCCACAAAGCGTCGCGGAAACTGTCGCCGATCTCGCCCCAGCCCGCCCAATCGCCCTTGGGCATGCCCTTGATCGTGGCCATGACATAGATCGCCACCATCAGCATGACACCGGCCAGAATGCCCGGAATGACACCGGCCAGGAACATCCGGCCCACCGAGACCTCGACCGAGGCGGCATAGACCACCATCACGATCGAGGGCGGGATCAGGATGCCCAACGTGCCCGCGTTACAGATCACGCCAGCGGCGAATTCCTTGGTATAGCCCGCCTGTTTCATCGCTGCGATGACGATGGAACCGATCGCCACCACTGTCGCCGGGGACGAACCGGAGAGGGCCGCGAACATCATGCAGGCAAACACGCCCGAGATGGCCAGACCGCCGCGCAGATGGCCGACACAGGCGATGGCGAACCGGATGATCCGCTGCGCCACCCCGCCCGTGGTCATGAAGGACGAGGCGAGGATGAAGAAGGGGATCGCCAGCAGGGTGAAATGGCCCTCGAAGGCCTGGAACAGCGTCTGCGCCACCGAGGCCAGCGAGCTGTCGGAGAAGATCAGCAGGAACAGGACCGAACTGAAGCCGAGCGCAACCGCGATGGGCACCCCGATCAGCAGGAACCCCACCACCATCACAAAGAGAAGCACCACGTCCATCAGTCATCCTTCCCCAGTTGCTCGCGAACTTCTTCCAGTTCGTCCTCGGCCTCGTGGCTGGCGATCATGCGGTCCTGGCCGCCGGTCCAGATGCTGCGGGCCACTTGCAGGAACCGCCACAGCAGCAGGCCCATGCTGAGCGGCAGCACCAGATAGGGCACCAGCCGCGGCAGTTTTTCGTATTCGTCGCCCTCGTTGAACACGGTCTCCATCCAGCCCAGGATCGCCGGGTGCGGGATGTCGTTGGTCTCGTACCAGCCCTTGGGGCGGAACTTGTCCTCGAAGCCGGTCGGAAACACGCGCCCGGTGGTCTGCGGCAGATTGGCAAAGTTCGACCAGTAGTCCCACGCGCCCTTGAGCAGCAGCAACGTGAACAGGATGCAGATGGTGACCGATATCATCGCCAACACATGGCGCCCCTTGGGCGACAGCATGTTGATGACCGCGTCGACCCCCAGATGGGCGTTCTTCTTGACGGCATAGCTTGCCCCCAGCAGCACCAGCCAGCCGAACATGAACACCGTCAGTTCGAGCGCCCAGAGAATATTGTGATTGAACACGTAGCGTGCGACCACATTGGCAAAGGTGATCACTGTCATGAAGCCCAGCAGCACGGCAATGATCGTCTCTTCAATGCGATCCACCCAGCTTTCGCTCTTGTGCGGATGCATGTCCCTCGTCCCTTGTTTTTATGAAAAAGGGCGCGGACAGCCCTGCCCGCGCCCCGTCAGGCTGTGCCTGGATTACATCGAGGCGTTGATGGATTGGGCCGCGTCGATCGCATCCTGGCCCACGTCGTCCACGAACTTGTCCCAGACGGGCTTCATGGTATCGACCCATTCCTGGCGCTGTTCGGCGCTCAACTCGCGTACCACGCCACCGGCGGCGAGGATCGCGTTGCGGGCCTCGTTGTTGACCTTGGTCGATTCCGCGTTGCGGGCATCGGTCACTTCCTTGATGATGGTCAGGAACTGGTCGCGCACGCCGGCGTCCAGGCTGTCCAGCCAATCGACCGAGGTCACCACCAGATAGTCGATGATGCCGTGGTTGGTTTCGGTGGTGCCGTCCTGCACCTCAAAGAACTTCTGGCCGTAGATGTTCGACCAGGTGTTCTCCTGCCCGTCGACAACGCCCTGCTGCAAGGCACCATAGACTTCGGAGAAGGCCATTTTCTGCGGGCTTGCGCCCATCGCTTCCATCTGTGCGACCAGCACGTCCGAGGACTGAACGCGGAACTTCAGCCCGTTGGCATCCGACGGCACCAGAAGCGGCTTGCTCGCCGACATCTGCTTCATGCCGTTATGCCAATAGGCAAGGCCCTGAAGGCCACGCTTCTGCATGCTGTCGAGCAGGGCCTGACCGGCATCCGAGGTCTGGAACGCGTCCACCGCATCCACGTTCTTGAACATGAAGGGCAGATCGAAGAGACGGAATTTCTTTGTGAACTTCTCGAATTTCGACAGCGAGGGCGCAGCCAGTTGCACATCGCCCTGCAACATCGCCTCGAGCACCTTGTCATCATTGTAGAGGGTCGAGTTCGGATAGACCTCCATGCACATGGTGCCGTTCATCTCGGCATTGACGCGCTCGGCCAGAAGCGAGGCGGCGATCCCCTTGGGGTGCTTGTCGGTATTGGTCACGTGGGCGAATTTGACCACGATTTCACCGTCGTCGCAGGCGGCCATGGCGGCGCCGGCGGTCACGGTCAGGGCCAGCGCGGTTGCGGCGGTTGTCAGGAATTTCATGTCTTTTGTCCTCCCAAAAGTCTGTCACATGTTCCTCGGACGCCAGAGGCGCCACATGCAGGCAGTGAAGCGAATCGCCTGACGCCACTCAACGGTTCTGAAGACGTTCGGATTTGATTGTATTTTTGTTTTTAATTTCAGAACTTTAAAGTGTAGATCGATTCGCTAGTCGCCGGCAGGCCGCCTCTGCTGTGCGAGTTTCCGCACAGCCGATTTCGCCCATGTGCGGATTCCCGCACAACTCTGCGAATCGCGCGTTGCCGCTCGCCTGAAGCGCAGGCCAAGAAAATTCGTCGAATTTTCTTGGCGCCCGCCGCATCCGTAACGCTAGCGACGATAGGCCTCGGGCTTGATGCTGTAGCGGGCCAGCTTGTCGTAAAATGTCTTGCGCGGCAGTTTCAGCGCCTGCGCCGCCTCGGCGGCTCGGCCGTTGTGACGCCCCAGCGCGGCGATCAAGAGGGTGCGCTCCACCCTTGCCATCTGTTCGGCCAGCCCCAGTTCCGTGGCCTCGCTCACCTCTTCGGGCATGCCCAGCACAAATCGCATCGCTGCCGACATCAGCGAGCGCGCATTGCCCGGCCAATCCTGCGCCATAAGGGCAGCGAGGTGGTCCGGCGAGACAGCGGGTGGCGCGATACCCGCCTGCTCTGCCGCCTGCATCACGTAATGGCGAAAGATCACCGGGATATCCTCGGGCCGCTCGGCCAGCGCCGGAATGCGCACCTGCATCCCCTCCAGTCGGTAGAAAAGTTCGGCGCTGAAGCTGCCCTTTTCCACTAGAGCGGCCAGGTCGGCGGTGCTGCCCGCCAGCAAACGGGCACCCCCGGCCTGTTCCATCTCTTCCAGCAGCGCATATTGCGCCGCCTGCGACAGGGCCGAGATCTCGTCCAGGAACAGCGAGCCTTGCCCGGTCTCGGTACAGAGCCGGGACAGCTCGGCCGCGTCCAGCCCGGCCGCGGCCCGTTTGACAAAACCGCCCTGCGCGCGCGGCGACATCAGGTGAATCACCTCGGCCACCTTGGAAATGCCGCTGCCCGCCGGACCGGTCACCAGCACCTCGGCACCGGTTGGGGCGACGCTGCGCACCCGCTCGCGCAGCGCCTCGGCCCGGGCCGAGCTGCCGAACAGCATCCGTGCCGCCGGATCGCCCCGATCGAGCTGCCGTTTCAGCGCCCGTGTCTCGAGCACCTGCACGCGCGCCGCCATGGCGCGCGCGATCACTGCCAGCAGGTCGGCAGCGGCACAGGGTTTTTCCAAGAAATCAAAGGCACCATCCCCCATGGCGCGGACCGCCATGGGAATGTCGCCCTCTCCGGTCAGCAGGATCACCGGCAAGTCCGGGTCGATATCCTGAGCATAGGACAACAGGTGGAACCCGTCGCGCCCCGGCATACGGATATCGGACACGATCACGCCCTGGAAGCCGGCAGTGATGTGATCCTTGGCCGCTACGAAGGATCCTGCCGTCTGCACCGCGTAATCGGCCAGTTCCAGCGTCTGCCCCAGCGCCTCGCGCACCGCCGCGTCGTCATCGACCAGCAGGACCTTGTCGATCATGCCGCCGCCTCCTCTTGCCAGGGGTCGAGTTCGACCGTGAATTCGGCGCCGCTGCGGGTGTTGCTGCCCCGGATATTGCCGCCAAAGCTTTGCACCAGCCCGTAAGAGATCGACAGGCCCAGCCCCATCCCCTCGGAACTGCCGACCGCCTTGGTGGAATAGAAGGGTTCGAACACCTTTTCAGGTTCCTTCAGACCCGGACCGCAATCCTGCACCCGAACCAGCAGGCGGGGGCCGTTCTCGATCGCGATGCGGATATGACGCGTCTCCTGATCCATCATCGCGTCGACCGCATTGTTGATCAGGTTGACAAAGACCTGGGTCAGCCGCACCTCGCCGCCGCGCGCCAGCACCGGGCCGACCGTGCCCGGGTTCCAGTCGAGTGTCACGGCGTGTTCGCGCAGCCGCGCCTCGGTCAGTTCCACCGCAGCCTCGATCACCTGCACCAGATCCACACGGCTCACCGGCTCGCTCTCGTTACGGGCAAAGGCGCGCAGGTTCTTGATGATCCGCGCCATCCGCGCCGCCATGTCCGAGATACGACCAAGATTCTCGGTCGCCTTGCCGGTATTGCCCCGCGCCAGAAAGGCGGTGCCGTTATCGGCGAATTGCCGGATCGCCATCAGCGGCTGGTTCAATTCGTGGCTGATGCCCGCCGACATCTGGCCAAGGGCGCTCAACTTGCCCGCCTGCACCAGTTCGGCCTGGGCACGCTTCAGCGCTGCCTCGGCCTCTTGCCGTTCGGCCACCTCGCGGCGCAGCGCGCTGTTGGCGGCGGTCAGGGCCCGTGTGCGCTGGGCCACCCGGCTTTCCAACACCTTGTTGGCGTCAGCCAGGGTACGACGGCGTTCTGTCGCCAGATAGAGCATGGCACCGAAAGCAAGGCAGATCGCCGCCACCGCCGCAGCCTGCAACCCGGCGATACGACGGGCGGGCGCCACGTCGACCAGCACCTCGCCGGTCATGCCGATCACCGGCAGCGGCCGCGTCATGTGAAGCGCCCGCGCGGGCAGGTACGGCCCCCAGTCGAGCTGCCAGATCTCGTATCCCCCCACCCGATGCGCCGAAAAAGGCAAGGACGGCCCCTTTGCCGGTACCAGGCCGGGCTGACCGGCAGGCCGCCTCCACCACAGCAACTCGCTGCGGTTCGAGATGAAGACCTGGCCCGAGACATCGGTGAAGAAGACCGCCGGAGTGTTGCCGCGCCAATCCCATTCCAGATGCGCGATATCCACGGCAACGACCAGGGCGCCGCGCACCTTTCCATCAGTGCCGAACGCTGGAGCGGCATAATATATCGCGCGCAGATCCAGCGGGTGCTGAACGCCATGCGCGCTACCAAGCGCGCCATGCAGCGCGCGCCGGAAATACCCGGTCTCGGATATGTCGCTGAACAGCGTTCCGCGCGCAGATGCCAGTACGCGACCTCGGGTATCGGCATAGAGGATTTCCAGCGCCGAGGTCTTGTCTGCCACATCAAGAAACAGCGACTGTGCCTGCTGGCGCCCCGTCTCGGCGCCCAGATTGCCCAGAGCCGGATGATCCGCCAGCAGAACGGCGGTTTCCTGGTAACGCTGCAATTGCGCGGTCAACCGGTCGCTCGCCAGTTCAAGATCTGCCTCGGCCCGCTGCGCAAGCTGCCCCAATGCCTGACGATAGCCATAGCTCCAGACGCCGGTGGCCAGAACAGCCACCGCCGCCAGAAAGCCCGAGATGACCCACCAACGCCGCATATCCTAGGGTCTTGCACCCAAGCGCGGCCAAGGCAAGAGGGCAACGCGCCCTGTCACAGCGGCAGGACGGTGGTCGATTTGATCTCTTCCATAGACAAGAGCGCGGTCACATTATGCACCCGCACCTCGGAGATCAGCGCCTGATAGAAGGCATCATAGGCGCGGGCATTCTTGACCCGCACCTTGAGGATATAGTCGATATCGCCCGCCAGCCGGTGCGCCTCCTGCACCTCGGGGCGGTCCTGAAGCGCCTTGAGGAACTGTTTCTGCCAGTCCGCCTCGTGTTCAGAGGTGCGGATGAGGACAAAGAAGCAGGCCTCGAACCCCAGCGCCTCGGGGTCGAGGATCACCGTCTGCTGACCGATCACCCCCGCCCCCTTGAGCTTGCGTATCCGATTCCAGACCGGGGTCTTGGAACTGCCGACCCGGCTGGCGATCTCGTCCAGCGACTGGCTGGCATCGCGTTGCAGCTCGACCAGAATTTTCCGGTCCGTTTCGTCAATGCGCACTGACATTCTGGTTTTTCCTCAAAATCCGAACCCGCGTCCCTTACCGCCACCAAGATGGAACGAATGTCCTTATTTGGCGCGGCATATGGAGCTTGATAGGGAATATTTCCTATATTGAGAGGCAAGTCAAACAGGAGACAAGCCGCATGACAGCCCCGCGCATATACCCGGGACCCGGACATGTCGATTTTGTCGGCGCAGGTCCCGGCGATCCCGATCTGCTGACGGTTGCCGCACTCAAGGCGTTTGCGGCGGCGGATGTGGTGCTGCATGACCGGCTGATCAGCGATGCGGTGCTGGCACTGGCGGGTGAAACCGCTGAGCTGGTCGATGTGGGCAAAGCCGGGTTCGGCCCCTCGTGGAAACAGGGCGATATCGACGCGCTGCTGGTGGATCATGCCAGCCGCGGCGCCCGGGTGGTGCGGCTGAAGTCGGGCGATCCGACCGTGTTCGGACGCCTGGATGAAGAGATCGACGCGGTCTCGGCCGCCGGGATCAGCTGGCGCATCGTGCCGGGCATCACCGCCGCCTCGGCGGCGGTGGCGGGCATTGGGCAAAGCCTGACCCGGCGCGGGCGCAACAGCGCGGTGCGCTTTCTGACCGGCCATGACATGCAAGGCTTTGCCGATCACGACTGGACGGCGCTGGCCCGCCCCGGCGCGGTGGCCGCGATCTACATGGGCAAGAAATCGGCCCGCTTTGTACAGGGCCGGCTGATCATGCACGGCGCCGACCGCGCGACACCGGTGACGCTGGTGGAAAACGCCTCGCGCCCGGACCAGCGGGTACTGGCCACCACGCTCGACCGCCTGCCCGCCGATCTGGCCGCCGCCGAGATGGACGGCCCCGCCCTTACCTTTCTGGGCCTGGCCCCGCGCGACGCGGCGGCCGCCCTCAGCACGATCAACAAGGAGCTTGCCTGATGGCCCGCGCATTCACCCCCAAGGTTGTCACCGCCAATGACCTGCTCGACGGCGACGTGATCTATCAGACCGCCGACGACCGCTGGTCGCGCCTGCTGTCCGAGGCCGAGTTGATCACCGACGAGGCGCATGCGCAGCTGCGGCTGCTGGACGCGTCACGCCAGGCCGCCCGCGTCGTGGGCGCCTATCTGGCCGATGCCCGTCCTGGCCCGAACGGCCCCGAGCCCGTACATTTTCGAGAGGATTTCCGCAGGACCGGCCCGTCCAACTATGCCCATGGCAAGCAGGAAACCTCTCCGCAGCCCCGGGCCTGAGCCACAGGCCCTTCCCCCCTCAAAAGGCCCCGGCTCCGGGGCTGCACCCAAGGACAGCCAGACATGTATCGCTATTCCGAATTCGACACCGCCTTTCTTGCCGAGCGCAACGCCCAGTTCCGCGCCCAGGTGGAACGCCGCATCGACGGCTCGCTGACCGAAGACGAGTTCAAGCCGCTGCGCCTGATGAACGGGCTCTACCTGCAACTGCACGCCTATATGCTGCGGGTGGCGATCCCCTATGGCACGCTGAACGCGGCCCAGATGCGGCAGCTGGCCCTGTTGGCCGAGAAATGGGACAAGGGGTACGGCCATTTCACCACCCGCCAGAACATCCAGTACAACTGGCCCAAGCTGCGCGACGTGCCCGACATGCTGGACGCGCTGGCCGAGGTCGGGCTGCATGCGATCCAGACCAGCGGCAACACCATTCGCAATGTGACGGCCGACCATTTCGCCGGCGCCGCCGCCGATGAGGTCGCCGACCCCCGCCCCTATGCGGAACTGCTGCGGCAATGGTCGACCGACCACCCCGAATTCCAGTTCATGCCGCGCAAATTCAAGATCGCCATCACCGGATCCGAGAATGACCGGGCGGTGATCAAGGCGCATGACATCGGCCTGCAATTGGTTGAGCGCGACGGCGTGCTGGGCGCCCGCGTGATCGTCGGCGGCGGCCTGGGCCGCACGCCGATGATCGGGCAGGAGTTGAGCCCCTTTGTCGCCTTTGACGACCTGCTCGCCTATCTCGAAGCTACGGTCTCGGTCTGGAACCAGATCGGGCGGCGCGACAACAAGTACAAGGCGCGCATCAAGATCACCGTCTTCGAACACGGGATCGAGGCGATCCGGGCCAAGGTGAACGAAAGGTTCATCCAGGTGCGCGGCCAGTTCAAGGGCGCCGACATGGCGCTGCTGGACGAGATCAAGGGGCATTTCGCGCCGCCATCCTGGCGGACGTCCTCGCTGGCGCCGTTTGACGCGGCCTATGCCAAGGATCCGGTGTTCCGGTCCTGGGTCGATACCAACATCGCCGCGCACAAGCGGGACGATCATGCCATTGTCACCATCTCGCTCAAGGCGCATGGCGCCACGCCGGGCGATGCCAGCGCCGAACAGATGCGGGTAATGGCCGATCTGGCCGAGCGCTTTGGCTATGACGAGCTGCGCATCAGCCACGAGCAGAACGTGATCCTGCCGCATGTGCACAAATCCGACCTGCCCGCGATCCATGCCAAGCTGGCCGCAAGCGGGCTGGGCACCGCCAATATCGGCCTGATCAGCGATATCATCGCCTGCCCCGGCATGGATTACTGCGCGCTGGCCACCGCCCGCTCGATCCCCGTGGCCCAGGAAATCGCCACCCGCTTCGAAGAGCTGAAGCTGGAGCATGAGATCGGCGCGCTCAAGATCAAGATCTCGGGCTGCATCAACGCCTGCGGCCATCACCATGTGGGCCATATCGGCATCCTCGGTCTCGACCGGGCGGGCGTCGAGAACTACCAGATCACCCTTGGCGGCGACGCCACCGAAACCGCCGCCATCGGCGAGCGGACCGGCCCCGGCTTTGCCTATGACCAGATCGTTCCCGCCATCGAGCGGATCGTGGAAACCTATCTGGATCAAAGGCTTGACCGCGAGGAGAGCTTTATCGACACCTATCGCCGGGTTGGCATGGCGCCGTTCAAGGCGGCGCTGTATCCCGAGGCCCGCGCCGATGCCGCTTGACGAGATCCAGACGGAACTGGGCCGCGACCGGAGCGTACTGACGCAGAAGGTCGCGGCGCTCAATGCCCGTTACAAGCATCACAGCGCCACCGATGTCATGCATGGGGCGCTGCGCGAGGCGGGCAATATCGCGCTGGTGTCGAGCTTTGGCGCGGAATCGGTGGTGTTGTTGCACATGGCGGCGGTGATCGACCGCCAGGTGCCGGTGCTGTTCATCGACACCCAGATGTTGTTCGCGGAAACCCTTGTTTATCAACAGGAAGTCAGCGAACGACTGGGGCTGCGCAACGTCCAGGTGATCCGTGCCGCCGAGGATGACGTTGCCCGCGACGACCCTTATGGCGCGCTGCGCCTGCGCGACACCGATGCCTGCTGCACCCTGCGCAAGACGATCCCGCTGCAACGGGCATTGTCGGGCTATGACGGCTGGATCACAGGGCGCAAGCGGTTCCAGGCCGGCACCCGCGCCGCGCTCGACTTCTTCGAGGTCGAGGACGGCACCGGCCGGATCAAGGTCAACCCGCTGGCCCATTGGGCCCCCGAGGACGTGCGCGCCTATATGGAGGAAAACCGCCTGCCCCGGCATCCGCTGGTGGCACAGGGATACCCCTCGATCGGCTGCGCGCCCTGCACCTCGCCGGTGGCGCCCGGAGAGGACCCGCGCGCCGGACGCTGGCGCAACCAGAACAAGGAAGAATGCGGCATCCATTTCGTCGATGGCAAGATGGTGCGCAACGGAGACAAGACATGACTGTGATCGTGACCGACCAGGGCTTTCAGCCCGAAGACTGGACCGACGGTTTCGTCGCCCTAGGCGATGTGGCCAATGACGTGGTGGCGCTGGACGTGCCCGCCGATGCCGACCCCGACACATTGGCCACGCGGCTGGACCGGGTGCGGATGGTGCGGGTGGATTTCCCCTCTTTCGCCGATGGGCGCGGCTTTACCATCGCACGCACCCTGCGCCTGCATGGCTATACCGGGCGGCTGCGGGCCAAGGGCCATGTGCTGGCCGATCAATATGCCATGGCGCGCCGCGCCGGGTTCGACGAGGTCGAGATCGACGCAGCCCTTGCCGACCGCCAACCCGAGGCCCAATGGCTGGCCCGGGCCGACTGGCAGGCGCATGACTATCAGGCCCGTCTGCGCGGCTGACCTGACGTCCAAATTCATTAGTACACTAATGAAAAGGGGAGACATTCCCCTTTTCATGATGTATGTCAAAGACTAGAGAGAGGCGCCGGCTTACCGCACCGGTGACATGAACCATGACCGAGATGAGACCCGTGACCGAAGCCGCCGCCATCAAGGCCCCCACCCTGCCCGACGCTCAGACTGTGACGCAAGTGAAACACTGGACCGACCGGCTGTTCTCGTTCCGCGTGACCCGGCCCGCCAGCCTGCGGTTCCGCTCGGGCGAGTTCGTGATGATCGGCCTCTTGGGCGACAACGGCAAACCGCTTCTGCGCGCCTATTCCATCGCCTCGCCCGCCTGGGACGAAGAGTTGGAGTTCTACTCGATCAAAGTGCAGGACGGCCCGCTGACCTCGAAGCTTCAGCATATCCAGCCCGGCGACGAGATCATTCTGCGGCCCAAGCCGGTGGGCACGCTGGTGCATGACGCGCTGTTGCCCGGCAAGCGCATCTGGTTCTTTGCCACCGGCACCGGCTTTGCCCCCTTTGCCTCGCTTCTGCGCGAGCCGCAAACCTATGAGGATTACGACGAGGTCATCATCACCCATACCTGCCGCGAGGTGGCCGAGCTGGAATATGGCCGCCAGCTGATCGAGGAGGTCCGTCATGACGAGATCTTGGCCGAATTGATGGGCGAGGGCTTTGCCGACAAGATCCGCTATTACCCCACCACCACCCGCGAAGAGAGCCCGCGCATGGGCCGCATCACCGAGTTGCTGAAAGACGGCACCGTGTTCGCCGACCTGGGCATTGAAGGTGGGATCAAGCCGGAAACCGACCGCGCCATGGTCTGCGGCAGCCTGGCCTTCAACCATGACATCAAGGCCATTCTCGAAGAGTTCGGCCTGACCGAGGGCGCCAATTCCGACCCGCGCGAATTCGTGATCGAAAAGGCCTTTGTCGGCTGAACCGCCGCCCCGGGTGCAATATGTGAACCCGAACGGCACATATGCCCTTTTTTACCGGTCCGCCCGCCAATGCCGCTTGAAACGCGGGGCGGGCCGGTTTACTTTCCGGCACCGAATTTCTGGCAACAACAAAGGAATATTCCCATAGCCCGCAGACCTCACAACGCGCCGCCGCAACGCGACACCGGCCCGCGCGTCAATGACAAGATCCGTGCACCCGAAATCCGCCTGATCGGCGCAGATGGTGAAAATGTCGGTGTCGTGCATCCCGCCAAGGCCATGGCCATGGCAGAGGAAGCCGGGCTGGATCTGGTCGAGATTTCTCCCAATGCCACGCCCCCGGTCTGCAAGATCATGGACTATGGCAAATACAAGTACGAACAGCAGAAACGCGAAAGCGAAGCGCGCAAGAAGCAGAAGATCATCGAGGTCAAAGAGGTCAAGTTCCGTCCCAACACGGACACCCATGACTATGACGTAAAGATGCGCAACGTGTTCAAGTTTCTGGAGAACGGCGACAAGGTAAAGGTCACGCTGCGGTTCCGCGGGCGCGAGATGGCGCACCAGAACCTGGGTCGCGAATTGCTGGAACGGGTGGCCGAGGACGTCAAGGAAGTGGGCAAGATCGAAAACATGCCCAAGATGGAAGGCCGTCAGATGATCATGATGATCGGCCCGCTGCCCCAGAAATAGGCCTGTGAACGGGTGAAGAAACCTCTGCCCCGCCGCATCCCGGCGGGGTTTTTCGTTGTCGCTCGAGCTGAGACTGGAGCCCCCAAAATCTCTGATGAGATTTTGTTAACAGAGTTTGCTTTGGCAAACTCTGAGATGTTGCTCTGTGAGCAGAGGTCCGCGCGCGGCCAGGCGCGCGCGGGTGTTG